>NZ_QQZY01000010.1 GCF_003351045.1 Gaiella occulta | reverse complement strand
CCGCAACTCGCGGCGACCCTCCGCCACACCGTCGGCGCCGAGAACCCGTCCACCATCGCTGTCACAGCCTGACCATATGATCCATCAGGAGGCCGCCATCAGATTCCACGGCCGTCGGGTCATCCTCCACGGAGAAGCCGGAGTGAGTAGGCGTCAGGAACTAGCGGTGCGTATTACCCTCGAGCTCCTCAAGTCGCCGGGTCTGACGGCCCGCGACCTTGCAGGCCGTTTGGGCGAGGACAAGAAGCCGATCAACGGCGCGCTTTACTCCCGCTCCGACCTGTTCTTCGCGAGCCCCGATGTGCCGCCGCAGTGGTGGCTTCAGAAGCTGCGAGCCGTGGTCGATCAGGTCCTGCAGCTCGAGGATGTTCAGGACGTAGAGGAGCAGGCCGAGACCATCGGTGACGGCGACTTCGCGTGGGCGACGAATCTGTACCCGTGGCAAAGGCGAGCGCTTCAGAGTTGGGAAGCGAACGGTTTCAGGGGCGTCATCGAAGCGGTCACCGGATCCGGGAAGACGCGGGTTGCTCTCGCGGCCGCCGAGCGACACCTGTCCGAGGACGGGAAGGTCGCTGTGGTCGTTCCGACGCACCCACTGCTCGAGCAGTGGGTGGCTGCTCTTGAAGGGCAGATGCCTAACGCGCGGATCGGTGTCCTTCGCGCAGGCGACTCTGGCAACCTCGCCTCCTGCGACGTCCTAGTCGCGGTTGTGAACTCGGCATCGGCGTACGAGCTGGGGCTCCCTCCCGGGCGTCGCGGCCTCTTGATCGCTGACGAGTGCCACCGCTACGCCGGCGAACGGTTCCGGCTGGCGCTCGAGGACCGGTTCGAGCGCCGGCTCGGACTTACAGCAACCTACGCGCGCGATGACGGCGGCCACGAAGACGTGCTCGACCCGTATTTCGGCGGGGTCGTTTTCTCGTACGGCTACGCGGACGCGGTCGGCGAGGGCGTTGTGGCGCCGTTCCGGGTCGCGCTCATGCCGGTCGCGTTCGCCCCAGCCGAGCGCGACGAGTACGACGAACATACGGAGGCTCTGCGGCAGGCGAGGAGAGCGCTGCTCTCCGTCGGCGCGCCCGCGGACCCCTACGAGGAGTTCATCCTCTTCGTCAACAAGCTCAGCAAGAACGGGACGAAGCGTGAAGGGATGCTTGCGAACCGATACCTGTCCGCATCTTCGAAGCGCCGCCAACTCCTCGCAGACACCGCGGCAAAGTACCGCGTTCTCATCTCACTGACCGATGCCTTTCTCGCTTCAGATCGCTCGATCGTCTTCACGCAAACGATCGATTCGGCGTCGAAGTGCTCGGCAAGCCTCGCGCAGAACGGCGTCCCGTCCGAGGCGCTACACAGCGAACTCAACAGCGCCGACCGCACACAAATCTTCCATCGCTTTGCGCGGGGCCAGCTAAAGGTCATCGTGGCACCGAAGCTGCTGGACGAGGGAGTCGACGTGCCGGAGGCCGACCTCGGCGTCATCTTCGCAGCAAGCCAGCAACGCCGGCAGATGGTGCAGCGGATGGGGCGCGTGCTCCGGCGAAAGCCGGATGGGCGCGTGGCTCGGTTCGCAATCATTTTCGTGGAAGGGACGAGCGAAGACTCCGATCTTGATGCGCACGAGACCTTTCTCGGCGAGATCCTTGAGGTCGCGGACGACATCCAACGCTTCTCGTCGCGTCATGGCAACAAGGCTTTGATCGAGTTCTTATCGCCGGAATAGAGGCGTCGGCGCGACAAGAAACGCCCTAGCGCTAGCGGTGCCTGTACGCACGAGGCTCCCGAGTCGATCGAAGACATGGGGCCGCGAGCTGGCGATACCTGGCGGGCCACGGACAGCCGGTCCACACTCCCGTCCATGCGCGTGTGCATTCATCGCGGCGCCGCCGAAATCGGGGGGAACGTCGTCGAAGTCGAACACGAGCGGGCAAGAGTGGTTCTCGACCTTGGGCTTCCTCTCGCTGCCGCGCTCGACGGCGAAAGCCTGCCGCGGACGATCGGCGGCTTGCTGAAGCCCGACAACAGCCTGCTCGGGGTCGTCATCACGCACGGCCATCCCGACCACTACGGTCTGATTGGTCAAGTCGATCCGGAGATCCCGGTTTACGTCGGAGCTGCGACCGCGCGGATCCTTGCTGAGGCCGCGTTCTTTACTCCGATGGGAGCGAGGATCCAGCCCACTGGTCTACTCGCCGACCGAACGCCGTTCGAGCTCGGCCCGTTCAAGATCACGCCCTTCCTCGTAGATCACAGCGCCTTCGACGCATACGCGCTCCTCGTAGAGGCGGGCGGACGGAGGCTCTTCTACAGCGGAGATCTCCGCGGCCACGGCCGAAAGCACGGCCTCTTCGAGCGGCTCATCACCAATCCGCCCCCCCCCCCGACATAGACGCCCTAATCGTGGAAGGCACAAGGATGGGCGAGGCAGACGCAGCTTCGCGGGGCCTCGCCTCCGAGGACGATGTCGAAGCGCACGCTCACGAGACGATCGAGTCCGCTGCAGGCTTGGTGCTCGCGATGTTCTCCCCGCAGAACGTCGATCGCCTTGTGAGCATCTACCGAGCTGCGCGGCGCGCGAGGCGGCTGCTCGTCCTTGACCTCTACGGCGCCGCAGTCGCGGCGGCGACCGGCGCAACCACCATCCCGCAGGCGAACTGGGACGGAGTGCGGGTCTATGAGGGAGGCCGGGGTCAGGTCTTCTTCGTTCCACCCGCTCGTGATCGCGCATATCGAGCACGGCTGCAGCTTGCGCGAGCTCGCCACCAGCCTCGGCTGCTCGGTCTCCGACCGTCCACCGGCGTGTCTATGCCTGTGGCGATGGGGATGGATCTCGTCCGTGGCGGCCGCGGGTGGAACGAAGAAGACCTGACCCCATCCCGGTCAAGGTCATGCGGGCCGCGTAGCGGGGCACCACGTTCGCGTCAGCGGGGTTGGTCGCATGAAGCGCTGCGCGCCCTCGGCAACCGCCGACCCTGGCTCCCGACGACCTGAACAGTCACTGGAGACAGGGCTTTTCTTTGCCGGATCTGGAAACGCGACACCATCGGTGCTGCCACGGTGCTACCACCTCGTGATGTCCCTGCGTTTCGCGGTGCAATTCGAATCCCCGCTCCACCGCCGACGAGATCCTCGACTGCCTCGCCGCCTACTGCCAACGGATCAGCGACTCAAGACACTAGGGACCTGCGTACTCGAACGGGGCGATGGCGGCGTATTTGCCGGGATGCTCGTAGTTGACGCCGTCGGCGACCCGGAAGGTCTTGGAGGAGGCGAAGGCGCCTTCGCGGAAGATGAACCCTTCGGGAAGGACGGCGCCGGGATGTACCTCGGCGCCGCTGACGGGGTTGCGGATCGGTTCCAGCTCGAGCTCCATCGCCTCGCCGACACGCAGCGTCGTGTGGAGGCCGTCGAGCGTGAGCTCGTAGCGCATCTGGTGTGGGCCATGCACCGTCGTGAGCGTCTTGCCGACGATCGCCCAGGGGCCGCCGGCTTCGCCGCTGAGCAGTGTGCCGATCGCTTCCAGTTGGTGCTCGTCGGCGCGGTCGTCGACGAAGACGGTCGCTTCGCCGTTGCCTTCGTGGATCGCGCCCGGCCAGTCGGCCGCAACGCTGAAGTTCAGTCCGTCGAGCGTCACCCCGCCGAGGTGTCCGTGCTCGACGTGCCATGTCCACTGGCCCTCGCAGTCGCCGGTGGTGGGTAGCGCGTTGAAGTTGCAGGGGCAGCCGTAGTCGCAGTTGCAGGCGATCAGGACGGTGCCGTCGAGCTTCCACGAGCTTGATGCTTCTGTCATCTTCTTCCTCCTTTTCAGCCGGGGCGCACGGCTCCGACGGTGATGACGAGTCCGGTGACAACGAGAGCGATCCCGGTCAGGCGGGCGAAGCGCTCGCCGGCCGGGAGCAGTTTTTCGGCGAAGACGAGCGCGGCGATCGCCGCGGCCCAGGCGAGTCCCATCGCGCCCGCGCCGACGAGTACCGCCATCAGCCCCCAGCAACAACCGACGCAGTAGATGCCGTGTGTGAGGCCGAGCCGCACCGCGCCGTGTTGCGGCCGTTGCATCAGGAAATCGAGCGCGCTGCGGCAGCGGCGCAGGCAGGCGGTTTTCAGTGGTGTCAGCTGGTAGACGCCGGCGACGACCAGTACGGCCGCGACGGCTCCGGCGGGCGCCCGGTCACCGAGCGCGAGCTGCGCCGCGAATGCCGGCAGGCCGAAGGCCGCCCACACGAACAGGTAGCCGAGCGCAAGCGCGACGGTGCTCCGACCGCCACCCCTGACGCGCCGGTGGAGCAGCACGAGCGGCGCGATCGAGGGCAGCATCATCGCGGCCATCATCAGCGTCCAGCCGGCGAGGAACGCAGGCATTCCCATCGCCATCCCGTCCGGTTGGAGTACCAGTGCGACCCAGGCGGCGGCTGCGACGCCCGTGAGTGCCGTCAGCGCGCCGCGGTCGAGCCGCACGGCTCTCGGCGCGTCAGTAGCTGAAAACGGTCGCACCCTCGCCGATCCAGTCGTGGAGCGGTGACGCGCCGGCGATCCTCGCGTTGCCGACGAGCTGTGATTCGTCGAGCTTGCGCGAGTTGAAGCAGATCGGGCAAACGAGCAGCTCGCCGCCTCCGTCTGCGAACTGGCCGAACAGCCGCTCGAGCGGCGGGCAGCCGTCGCACGCTTCGCCTTTCGCCTCGTCTGGCAGCGCAAGCCGCACCGCGTCCTTTGTCAGCCAGATCGCGGCGGGCTTGCCCTTGTCGAGCGCGGCGGTTGCGACGAGGAAGGCGATCGTCACGCGTTCGGCATCCTCCAGTCCCGTCGCCAGGTTCACGAGCACCTTTTGTCCGTCCGTCATCGTCATCTCCCTTTGTCGTCGTTCTCTCGAAGCGGGCGTGAGCTCGTCGGCTGCTCGCCGTCGGCCCCCGTGCGCCCGGCCGCTCGCGCAGGCGCGACGGCTTTGTAGGCCTTCACCGTTGTCCCGTTCGCACCGAATTTGATGGCTTTTCGCCGGGTGTCCTCCGACGTCGAGCGTGCGTAGGTTGCGACGAGGTTGCCGGTCTCGATTCGCTCGAAGCCGTGTCGTTGCAGGATTTGCGCGTACTCTGCTTCCAGCAGAGCGCCGGCGATTCAGCCGGTCCAGAGGTCGATGTTGCGTTTGCCTTCCTGGCTGACCGGCTGCTGGATCGTGACGTCGGCGAGCTGGATGCGGCCCCCCGGGCACAGGACGCGGTAGATCTCCGCGAAGACCGTGTCCTTGTCGGGGAGGAGGTCGATGACGCCGTTCGAGATCACGACGTCGATGCTCTCGTCGGCGAATGGCAGCAGCTCGATCTCGCCTTCGACGAACTCGACGTTGGTGGCGCGCATCTCCGTGGCGGCCCGACGCGCCTTGGCGAGCATCTCGGGCGTCATGTCGATGCCGGTGACGCTTCCTTCGGGGCCGACCATCTGCGCGGCGACGAGCGTGTCGGTGCCTGCGCCGCAGCCGAGGTCGAGCACGCGCTCACCGGCGGAGAGCCGGCCGATCTCCCAGGGGTTTGCGACTCCTGCGAACGACTCGACCGCCGCCTCTGGCACGTTCGCGAGCTCGGGCGGGTAGTCGAGGTCTTGCGCCCAGGCGCGCCCGGTCGGGAAGATGAAGTCCCTGTCGGGCTCCTGCGACACGCACGCGTAGGTGTTCTTGATCTCCGATTTGAGGAGATCGACGTCGATGCCGGCGGGCATTTCTTCTTGGGCTGGTTCCATAGGAGTAAAGACGCTGCCGCGACGATTGCTATTGCATTTGCCGCTCGATGCAATAACGTCGGGCGCGGGAGCGTCTTATGGCTGCGGATGGCGCATGCACGGAGGACACCGATCCGGCCGATGCAGCTCGGAGGCGCTTCCGCGAGCTTGCCGAGCCCGAGCTGCCGCGCCTCTACCGGCTCGCGCGCCGGCTCGTCGGCGACGACGCCGAGGATGCCGTCCAGGACTGCCTGCTCAACGCCTACCGCAGGCTCGGGCAGCTCGAACACGGCGATGCCGCGCCCGCGTGGCTCACGCGCATCCTCGTCAACTGCTGCCGCGACCGCCACCGCCGCCGCGCGCGCCGGCCGCAGGAGGTGGCGGTCGAGGACATCGAGCAGTTCTCCCTCTACCGCAAGCTCGCCGACGAGGATCCGTTCCCGTACTCGGACTCGCTCCACCTCGACTTCCTGCACCGCTTCGGGCGCGAGGACGTCCAGGCCGTGCTCGCCACGCTGCCGGAGCACTACCGCACGCCGCTCCTGCTCGTCTACGTCGACGGCTTCCTCGCGAAGGAGGTCGCACAGATGACGAAAGTGCCGCTCGGGACGATCCTCGCGCGGCTCCACCGCGGCCGCAAGCTGTTCGAGCGCCGGCTCTGGGAGTACGCGGAGGCCAACGAGATGCTGCGGGAGCCGGTCGCGTGATCAGCTGCGCCCAGGCCGTCCGCGAGCTGTGGGACTACCTCGACGGGCTCGTCGACGACGCCGAGCGCGCCGCGGTCGAGGAGCACCTGAGCGTCTGCCGTCGCTGCTGCGGCGAGCTCGAGTTCGCGGAGGAGCTGCGCGGCTTCCTCGCCCGGAACGCCGACGAGGAGCTGCCGCCCGACGTGCACGCGCGACTGACCGCGACGCTGCACGGGTTGGAGGGCAGATGAGCCGCGACCTGATGCGCTCGGACGAGATCAAGGCGTTCGTCCGCGATGCCTACCGGGCCGTCAACGGGTCGACGACGCGCGTCGCCGAGCGCCTCTACAGCGCGGAGGAGCTGGCGCTGGTGCCGGAGTCGGCGCGCAACGGTGCGCTCGGCCTCTGCAACCACCTCCGTTTCGCGCGCATCGAGCCGGGTGCGACGGTGCTCGATCTCGGCTGCGGCTCGGGTATCGACACGATCCTCGCGGCGCAGCGGGCGGGCCCCAGCGGCCGCGTGATCGCGCTCGACTTCCTGCCGGAGATGCTCGAACAGACGGCGCAGGCGGCGCGCGAGGCCGGGCTCGGGAACGTCGACACGCTCGAAGCCGAGATGGAGGAGATCCCGCTGCCCGACGCGAGCGTCGACGTCGTGATCTCGAACGGCGTCGTCAACCTCTCGCCGCGCAAGGCGCGCGTGCTCGCCGAATGCGCGCGCGTCCTTCGGCCGGGCGGCGAGCTGTGCGTCTCCGACCTGACCATCGACGAGGACGATCTCCCCCCGGAGGTCCTGACCCACCCGGCCGCCTGGGCCGGCTGAGTGGCCGGGGCACTGGCGGAGCGTGACTTCGTCGCAAAGCTCGAACGGGCCGGATTCAGCGAGATCGAGGTGCTCGAGCACAAGCCGATGGGCATCGACGACTGCGCGCTCTACCCACTCTTCGACGACGAGATCCTCACCCTGATGCGAACGCTGATCGCCCCCGAGAAGCAACGGGCGGTCGGCGTCGCCGTCGTCGTCCGCGCGCGGCGCTGAGGCGCCGCCCGCAATCGTCGGAAGGAGGGACCGCATGCTCATTCGCGTCTTTCGTGCCAGGCCGAAGCGAGGGATGGGCGACGAGCTCGCTCAGCTGATCGAGGAGGTCTCGATTCCGTTCGTGGACGGCCAACCAGGACTCCTCGCGCGTCACAGCGGACGTGGCTTCGGGGCCATGGGCGACGAAATCGTGATGATCTCGGTCTGGGAGAGCCTCGACGCCATGAAGAACATGACCGGCGAGAACTGGGAGAGCGAAGTGATCCCGGACGAGCGCGAAGCCGAGGGATCGAGGAATGCTCCGTCCACCACTACGAATCGATCGACTGAAGCTGCGGCCGTAGCACGATCGCGGCGCGAGTTGCACGTCCACGAGCAATGCGACGGGCAGTGGCAACTGCGAGAACAGCATTCCTGCCATGGCGTCGGCGCCGGCCCGTGGCGGGCTGCGTCATGCCTGCACCTGCGTGACGAGCTCGATCGGGTTGGAATGCACCCGCCTATGCGGAGCTCCGCATAGGCGGGTGGAGTCCACGGCGACCTCATCTGGCGCGTCCACTTCGAGCGGGCCATGCTGAAGATCAACATCGGTGTCCCTTAACGCATCGATCTCGCCGATGGAACGGAGCACATCTGCGTCTGAACGCTCGCTTTGCGGGCGGCCGAGACGCGGCTCGGGTTGGCGGACGGTCCCCGGCTAGGTGGTCGGCGCCACGCCGAAGACCTTCTTGTAGAGCGCCTGCCAGTTGCTCGCGATCCGGTGTTGCGCACTGCGAAGAGTGATCGCACCCGTGCAGACCATGCTGTGAAGCCTGTTCTCGAGGGCGTCCTTTGCGTGGTAGCCGGGGGCGCGCTCGGGGTAGAGGTTGGCGATGTCGTTGGAACCTCCGAGCTCGAGCGAGACGATGTGGTCGATCTCGAGCGTTCGCCCGTAGTGTCCTGGCTTCATCCCGTACTCGGCCTCGACGTCGAGCTTTTCCGATTCGGGCACGTTCCGGATCGAGCTCGTCCGGAATGTCGCTGAGCAGATGACAGGCCTGGTCAGCTTGCTGTAGTAGGCGCCCGGCGAGCAGCTGCGGTCGGGATCGACGCCGAGCCTGCAGTGCGTCGTTCTCGTCCGAGGCGAGAGCAGCACAGTCTGGCCGACATCGGTTCGGCTGCTGCCGCCGTCTGCGGTCGGCGCGGGCGCGGTGGAGCTACCGCCGAGCCAGGCGGCAACGCCGCCGTGGTGAGAGCAGGTTCCGGAGTGGTGCTTGGAGTAGCTGTACGTGCCGTCGTCGCAACGGGCGGTGGCGCCTGGTGGAGGGGTGGCGCTTCCGGAGGACGCGGCGCCGACCAGCACGATGAGCAGGAGCAGGGTGAGGGAGAAGGCCGTTCGTCTCATGGTCCGAGGCTTCTCAGTATGCGTGCGGTTCCTGGAGTCCGCCCCTCCGAGGCCGTCCGGCGAACCCAGAGACCCGGTCCGTCGACGCGGGAACGGGGAGCGTGGCAGCGGGCGTCGGTTTCTGTGCGGCGTGTGACGCGGCGCCGTGGCGGCGACGTATGGTGGTTGCGATGAAGCTGGCCGGCGGTCTAGCGATCGTGGTGGCGCTCGTGACGGCGGCGATCGCGGCCGCCGCGGGGCCGCCGAGCACGCCGCCGTCGCGGGTGGTGGGAGCGGCGACGAGCCCGCCGCCGGCGTGGGTCGAGACCGCGCACAGCTCTTCGTGGCTTGCCTTCTCGAGCTTCTGCTGGCGGACGAGCTGTGTCGATTTCATTCCGCCCTCCGCGCGCAGCGACGTGCCTCGGCTCGCGGTTCGGCCGGGCGAGCAGGTCCGTTTTCACTTCGGCTTCCGTCCGCGTCAGACTCTGCTGCGGCGGCAATCGCGCACGTTTGTCCTCACCCCGGCGCGCACCACCGGCTGGCGTGTCGCGACACTCGGGCTCGTCACCATCACCGTGCGATCGAGGAGCGGCACGGCCAGCTACATCGCACGGCTCGTCGCCCGCTAGCAGATGGCGGAGTCGCATGTGGAGGCGATCGACGGGGGCACGAGGAGCGGTGTCGAGCCTCGCGGGTTGCGCCGGGGCGGACGGGGCCGCGAAGGATCTCGCTCGCGCTTACGTCTAAGGGTTGTGTGATCATGCTCTCGAGCCTCTCCCGGGGGCGGGCGATGCCAGCCCGGACCGTGGCGGGCCTTCAGGACGATGTGGAGGCGTTTCTCGTACTGGTGCGGGAGCACGAGGTGGGGTTGCGACGGCTTGCCTTCCGGCTGCTCGGCGATCGTGAACGGGCGGCGGATGCGCTGCAGGAGACGCTCTTGCGCGCGTTTCGGTCGCGAGCCGGGTTTCGTGGTGAGGCGGACGTGCGCACCTGGCTGTACCGGATCGCCTACAACGTCTGCCTGGACGAGCTGCGTCGCCGCAGGCTCACGGTGGTTTCGCTTGCCGAGGCGACGCCGCGGGCGGGTGAGAACGATCTGGTCGAGGCTGTGGTGTTGCGGGAGGATCTCGCGAGCGCGCTGGCGGGGCTGCCGCCGGTCGAGCGTGCGGCGGTCTTGCTCGTCGACGCCGAGGGTTTGAACTATGCGGAGGCGGCAGCGGTACTGGGCGTGCCGGAAGGAACTGTCGCGTCGCGCCTGAGCCGCGCCCGGCTGACGCTGCGGCGGGTGCTGGCCGACAGGGAAGGAGTCGAGCTGCGGTGACGGTCGAGTACGAGCGGGACGAGCAGCTGGGTGCTGCGCTGCGGGAGCTCGATCTGCCGCCGTTGCCGGCCGATTTCTACCCGCTCCTGCGGCGTCGCCTCGACGCCGAGCGTGCAGCGCGCGCGGCGCGCCGGCGTGTTGTGCTTGCTGCGGCGGCGCTCCTGCTGGCGGGATCTGCGGCCGCCGCCGTGCTGCTCGCACTACCGGCGCGGGCACCGCTTGCGCCTTCCGAGGCGCTCGCCGGCCGTGTCAAGGTTCGCGTGATCGCCGCCTTCGGCTCGGCGCAGACGCTGCGGGCGCGGCTGGTGACGGCGATTCCCGGCCCGGATGGAACGCGGACGTCGATCTCCGCGACCGTGGTCTTGAGCGCGCGCGGCGACTACCGCTGGAGCGAGCGCGTGCCGACGCGGCGAGGGGCGCCGCCGGAGCGGAACGAGAGCTCGTTCGACGCGGCCGCCGGCGTCGGCCGCAGCTTCAGCGCCGGCGGCGAGTTCAAGCGCCCGAGCGGCGAGGAATACCAGGGTCTCGCTGCAGGGTCACCCGACGCGTACAACGAGAGCCCGTTCCTGGGGCAGCTGCGTGCGGTTGTGCGCAGCGTGCGCGAGGAGGGCCGTCTGCGTGTGCGCGAGGTGCGCATCGGCGGTCGGCCGGCTTGGCGGGTCGCACTGCCGCTCACGCGCTATCTGGCCGGAAACCCCGGCGGCGTCAGTCCGTCGCTCTCGCCCGACCGTCTGATCGTCGTCATCGATCGCGAATCCGGGTTTCCGCTGCGCATCGTCGAGCAGCGCCGCGGGCGGGTGCTCAGCGAGACGCGGGTTCTCTCGCTGCGCCTCGACGAGCCCGTCGCGCCAGGGACTTTCCGTCTCCATTACCCCCCAGGCACCGAGCTGCGCCGCCGTGAGGACGTCGGCTTCCGGCGGCTTCCGCTCTCCCGCGCCGGCAGCGTCGTCGGCTACCGGCCGCTCGTTCCGGGCTGGCTGCCCGCCGGTTTCCGGCTCGCCCAGGTGTCGGTCGCGCGTGGGACGCTGCCGACGGCGCTCGGAGCGAATCCACCTTCCCGCGGGGTCGTCTCGCTCGTCTACCGGCACGGATTCGAGCAGCTGATCGTGACGACCCGCGCGCGCACCCGCGGCGGCTGGCACGACCCGTTCGCAAGCCCCTGGCTTCGCTTCCGCCCACGCCGGTTGACCCTGCAGGAGGGGGCGCTCGCCGGCGCACGAGCGGAACTCGTCGTCGACGGACGCACCACGCCGCACCTGTGGGCGCTCGGCACGCATCTCGTGATCACCGTCGCCGGGGACGCAACCCCGGCCGAGCTCGTCCGGGTGGCGAGCTCGCTTCATCCCCGCTGAAAGGAGAGAACGATGCGTATCGCCGTCCGTGGAATTTCACTCGCCGCCGCGCTCGTGCTGCTGTCGGCAAGTGCGGCGACGGCCGCGCTGCCGCCGGGCTGGAAGGTGTGCGCGAACCGGCTGCGCGGCTACGCGATCGGCTACCCGGGAGGCTGGTACACGGCGCAGCTGCGTGCGAGCGAGCGCTGCAGCGCGTTCGACCCGCAGCCGTTTCGGGTCGAGCCGGGAACCGAGCGGCCGCTGACGAGGCTCCAGGTGAGCATCGAAGCCGCGTCGGCGGTCCGGGTCGCCGGCTGGTTCACCGACCGCCGCTTCACCCACGGACGCTACGCCCCGACGCGTGTGAACGGGCGGGGCGGCTACCGCTTCGAGGCGGTCGCGAACAATCAGGGGATCTTCCCGGCCGGAACCCGCTTCTACGGTTACGTGCTCGACCGCGGCGGCCGCGCGTTCGTCGTCCAGACCGCCGTGCCGCCGCAACGCTCCGGCTACGCCTCCTTCAAGACGGTCGTCGATCGGGCCGTCGCCAGCGTCCGCTTCTTCTCGCCCCACCGCACGACCCAGGCGGCCGGCCGGCGAGCCGTCCGCGTCTACTTCAGCAACCCGCGCCTGCAGCGCGACCCTACCTCCTGCAGCGAGGTCTTCGCCCGCCGGCGGAGCGTCCCGACCTTCCGCTCGCGCGAGCAGACGCTCACGGCTGCGCTACGGTCACTGCTGCGCGGCCCCAGCCACGCCGAGCGGGCGCGCGGCTACCGCTCCTGGTTTTCCACCCGAACCGCCGACAGCCTGCGCGGCGTGCGCATCCTGCCCGCCGGCCTCGTTCGGATCGACTTCGCCGACCTCTCGGGGCTGATCCACAACGCCGGCAGCAGCTGCGGCAGCGCCTCCCTGCTCGCGGCCCTCACCACCACCGTCCGTGATCTCCTGCCTCGCGCCCGACCCGTTTACAGCCTGGACGGAAGCTGCCGCGCCTTCAGCGACTGGCTCCAACAGGTGCCGCCACGCACCTGCCCGCCCACCCGTCAGTAGCGACGACGCGTGATCACGATGCTCGCGGTTGCAACCCCGGGACATCGGTTGCCTTGCCCCTCACGAGCGAGTCGCTGCAGATGACGACCGTCTACGAGCGGAGGGAGGACGGCTGGGTTGTCGCCTCGATTCCCGAGGTTCCCGGTGCGCATAGACAGGGGCGTACGCGCGGGGAGGCGCGGACGAACGTGATCGATGCGTCACGCGGGATCCTCGAGCTGCGTCTCGCCGGGCCGAGCGTCTTCGGCCCGGCGCCGACACCGTCGCCGGCTGTTGTCTCCGATCTCTCTCCCCCGGTGCTCTCGCGAGGGCAGGCCCACGTGCCGTCATCTCGCCCGACGCGCGCGCCGTGAGTACGATGAGGGCATGAGCAGCCTCGAGCACGTCTCCGCACAGTCGCCCGCCGTCGCCCGCGATCGCGCGCGCGCGATCTTCGGGCAGACGATGGGCCTCGTCGCCCTCACCGCCGCCGTCGCCGCCCTCGGTGCCTGGGCCGGCCGCGACCTCTCGCGCGGATGGGGCATCGCAGCCATGGTCGGCGCGTTCGCCTGCATCCTCGGCCTCAACGCGGCGATCCGCCGCTCCGAGCAGCTTGCCGTCGGCCTGCTGTTCGGCGTGGGCGCGCTTCTCGGCGCCGGCGTCGGGCCCGTCCTCGCCTACTACGCCTCCGTCGACCCGTCGGCGCTGTGGCAGGCCGGAGGGTCGACGGCGCTCTTCATCGGCGCGTTCGGCGCCTACGGCTACGCGACCCGGCGCGACCTCGGCATGATCGGCCGCCTCGCGTTCTTCGCGCTGCTCGGGCTGATCGTGTTCGGGCTGGTGATGCTGTTCGTCTCGATCCCCGGCGGCCGCGTCATCTACGCCGTGCTCGGGCTCGTCATCTTCGCCGGCTACACGATGTTCGACTTCCAGCGGCTGCGCCGTGCCGGCCAGATCGAGGCGGCGCCGCTGCTTGCGGCGTCGATCTTCCTCGACATCTTCAACGTCTTCCTGCTGCTGCTGTCGCTGTTCGGCGGCGGCGGGCGCAACTGAGCGCCGGCGCGCGGCCGGCCGGTGCCTGACAGGGGCACGGGCGTCGATGCAGGTGCACTTCACGCGCGTGTCGACGCCGTCCTCCTTCCGGGCGGGTGCCGCCGCCGGCGTCGAGCCCGCCGCGGACGGCAGGGGGATCACGGTCGCCGCCGGCGCGAGCGGAAGCTGGACGGGCCCGTGGGTGGCGCCCGCCTTCGGCATCGAGGAGCTGGTCGCCTCGTGGAACGCCGACGCGCCCCCCGGGGCACTCGTCGAGGTCGAGGTGCAGGGCCGCTCGCCCGGGCACGAGACGCGCTGGTATGCGCTCGGCAGATGGACGTACGCCGACGACCGCCGCCGGCGCACGTCGGTTCCCGGCCAGGCCGACGCGGATGCCGCCGTCGAGGTCGACACGCTCGTCGCGCGCACACCGCTGCGCGCCTACCGCCTGCGCGTGACGCTCACCGCCGCGGCGGCGCCGCCGACCCTGCGCCTGCTCGCCGCGGCGGCGTCGGCCGGCCGGGCAGACGGGGAGATCGCGAGCCTGCCGGGCGCCGCCTGCGGCGTCGAGCTCGGCGTCCCCGCCTATGCGCAGAGCGTCCACGCGGGCCGCTACCCCGAGCTCGGCGGCGGAGGGGAGGCATGGTGCAGCCCGACCTCGACGGCGATGGTGCTCGCCTACTGGGGCAGCGGCCCGGCGCCGCCGGACTATGCCTGGGTCGATCCGGGCTGTCCCGACCCGTGGGTCGTCCACGCGGCGCGCCACACGTTCGACCACGCGTACGGCGGCACCGGCAACTGGGCGTTCAACATCGCGTACGCGGCGCACTTCGGCCTCGACGCCTTCGTCACGCGCCTGCGGTCGCTGCGCGAGGCGGAGCGCTTCGTGGGCGAGCGAATCCCGCTCGTCGCCTCGATCGCGGCCGCGGCGGGCGAGCTCGACGGCTTCCCGCTCGCGCGGGGAACGGCCGGCCACCTCGTCGTCGTCACCGGCTTCGCCGCCGACGGCAGCCCGATCGTGAACGATCCCGCCGCGGAGTCGAACGCGACGGTGCGCCGGATCTACGACCGGCGGCAGTTCGAGCGCGCGTGGATCGGCGGCTCCGGCGGCGCCGTCTACGTGATCAGCCCGCCCGGGAAGGCCCTGCCTCCTTCGGACGGAAGCTGGTAGCGGATCGCGCCATGAGCGCCGGGGCAGGAAGCGCTCCGTTCGGGTGATCCGACTATCCTGGCCACCACGATGAAGGTCATCCTCCCCGACGAGACGGAGCTCCGGCTCCCCGACGGCGCGACCGGCCTCGATGCCGCACGGGTGATCGGCCCCAGGCTCGCGGAGCAGGCGGTGCTCGTGAAGGCCGACGGCGTCGTGCACGATCTGCGCCAGCCGTTGCCCGACGGCGCGCGGCTGCAGATCCTGACGACGCGCGACCGCCACGACCCGGACGCGCTGTACGTCCTGCGCCACTCGGCCGCACACCTGCTCGCCGAGGCGGTGCGCCGGCTCTACCCCGGGGTGAAGATCGCGATCGGGCCGCCGATCGAAGGCGGCTTCTACTACGACTTCGAGTTCCCGCAGCCGATCAGCGAGGCCGACCTGGAGCGGATCGAGGCGGAGGTGCGGCGGGAGCTCGCCGAAGGGCGCACGTGGTCGCGCGAGGAGATCAGCGCCGACGAGGCCCGCGCGCGCTTCGCCGCCGAGGGAGAGCCGTACAAGGTCGAGCTCGTCGACAGCGCGCAGGGCGCGATCACGCTCTATACGCAGGGCGACTTCACCGACCTCTGCCGCGGGCCGCACCTGCAGGACTCGTCGCCGATCAAGGCGTTCAAGCTCACCTCGCTCGCCGGCGCCTACTGGCGCGGCGACGAGCACAACACGCAGCTCACCCGCATCTACGGCACGGCGTTCTACTCGCAGGACGACCTCGAAGCGCACCTCGAGCGGCTCGAGCAGGCGCGCGCGCGCGACCACCGCCGGCTCGGCCCCCAGCTCGACCTCTTCCACTTCTCGGAGATCTCCCCGGGGTCGCCGTTCTGGCACCCGAAGGGCATGGCGATCTGGAACGTCCTCGAGGATCTCCGCCGCAGCGAGAACGCGGCGCGCGGCTACGTCGAGGTGCGGACGCCCCAGATCTACGACAAGGAGCTGTGGCTCACGTCAGGGCACTGGCAGAAGTACCGCGAGCACATGTTCACGTTCGAGTCGGAGGAGCGGGAGTTCGGCCTCAAGCCGATGAACTGCCCCGGCCACTGCGCGCTCTACGCCCACGGCGCCTGGAGCTATCGCGACCTCCCGCTGCGCATGGCCGAGGCCGGCAACCTGCACCGCAACGAGCTCTCGGGCGCGCTGCACGGCCTGCTCCGCGCGCGGATGTTCGCGCAGGACGACGCGCATCTCTTCTGCACGCCGGAGCAGGTCGAGGACGAGGTGCTCGGCTGCCTCGAGTTCGGGTATGCGATCTACGACCGCCTCGGCCTCGAGATCACGGTCGAGCTGTCGACGCGGCCCGAGAACAAGCTCGGCAGCGACGAGGAGTGGGATCGCGCCGAGGCGGCCCTCGCCCAGGCGCTCGAGCGCAAGGGCATCGCCTACACGGTCAACGCCGGCGACGGCGCCTTCTACGGACCGAAGATCGACCTCCACATGCTCGACTCGCTCGCCCGCTCCTGGCAGATCGGCACCGTGCAGCTCGACTTCCAGCTGCCACAGCGGTTCGGCCTGCGCTACCAGGGGGCCGACAACGCCGAGCACGCGCCCGTGATGATCCACCGTGCCCTGATCGGCTCGTTCGAGCGTTTCATCGGCATCCTGCTCGAGCACTTCGGCGGCGCCTTTCCACTCTGGCTCGCCCCCGTGCAGGTGCGCGTGCTGCCGGTCGGCGAGGCGCACCGGGCGGCAGCGGGGGCCCTCGCCGGGCGCTTGCGCGGCGCGGGCTACCGGGTCGAGCTGGACGAGCGCGAGGAGACGCTCGGCAAGCGGATCCGCGACAGCGAGATCGAGAAGGTCCCCGTCGTCGTCGTGTTCGGCGAGCGCGAGTCCGAGGCGGCGCTCGCCGTCCGCACCCGTGGCGAGGGCCAGTCGACCCTGTCCCTCGACGAGCTGCTCGCCCGGCTCGCGGCGGGCGCGGCAGCGGGCGGCGGGTAGCCAGATGCCGTCCGCTCCTGCTACGCTCTGCGCCTGCAAAGCAGGAGCGCACCAGCCCCTCACCTCCGGAGCCACAGGCTGCGCGGGGTTCAACCGAGTCGAGTTTCGGCGAGGAACAGGGCCGCTGCGTGCAGCGGTTTTTGTCGTTTGAGAGAGAGGATCAGCTGAGCTTGGTGAGAAGCCTTTGAGACCCCGCCGCCGGCCCGAGGACAGAACACGGCCCGTCGTCCAGCAGGAGCGCATCAACGACCAGATCCGCGTGCCGCGGGTCAGGCTCGTCGACGAGGACGGCACGCAGATCGGGATCAAGTCGACCGACGAGGCGCGAGAGTACGCCTACGGCAAGGATCTCGACCTGGTCGAGGTGGCAGCGCAGGCCGACCCTCCCGTCGCCCGGGTGATGGACTACGGCAAGTACCGCTTCGAGCAGGAGCAGAAGGCAAAGCTCGCGCGCAAGCATCAGCTGCAGATCCTTCTCAAGGAGATCAAGCTCAGACCCAAGATCGGAATCCACGACTACGAGACCAAGAAGGGCCATGTCGTCCGCTTCCTCAACCAGCGGGCGAAGGTCAAGGTCACGATCATGTTCCGGGGGCGCGAGAACCTGCATCCCGAGCGCGGCCGCGACCTGCTGATGCGGCTCGCGGAAGACGTCAAGGAGATCGGGCAGATCGAGTCACCGCCGCTCCTCGACGGACGCAACATGGTCATGGTCCTCGGCCCGACGAAGAACGCAGGAGTGAAATCAGATGCCGAAAGTGAAGACAGGAAGCGGGGCGAAGAAGCGGTTCCGCGTAACCGGGACGGGAAAGCTGACGCGCCGCCACGGGATGAAGAGCCACAACCTGGAGCACAAGTCGTCGAAGCGTAAGCGGGCGTTCGGCATGGAGCATGCCGTCGCGCCGGCCGACACGAAGACGGTCAAGAAGCTCCTGGGGCTGAGGTAGACGCGCCATGCCACGCGTGAAGCGATCCGTCCACGCCCGCAAGAAGCGGCGCAAGGTCCTCGAGCAGGCGAAGGGGTACTGGGGCCTCAAGAACTCGCACTACCGCTACGCGAAGGAGCAGGTCGAGCACTCGCTCGCCTACGCCTACCGCGACCGCAAGAACAAGAAGCGCACGTTCCGGCAGCTCTGGATCGTCCGCATCAACGCGGCCGCGCGCCAGCACGGGCTCTCGTACAACCAGTTCATGTCGGGCCTGCACAGCGCGGGGATCGAGCTCGACCGCAAGTCGCTCGCCGACCTCGCCGTCAGCGACCCGCCCGCGTTCGCGGCGGTCGCCGAGCAGGCGAAGGCGGCGCTCGAGGCCAGGGCCGCCTGACGGCGGCCGCGCGACAGGCCGGGGCGCGCCGCCGGCAGGCGGCGCGCCCCGGCACGGCCGTGCCGCCAGGCCCATGATCAGCTCGAAGGACAACCGCAAGCTCAAGCTCGTGCGTGCGCTGCAGCGGCGGAAGGAGCGGGACGAGACGGGGTTGTTCGCGTGCGAGGGCGAGGATCTCTGCGATGCCGCGCTCGCAGCGGGCATCGAGCCGCTGGAGCTGCTCGTCGCCGGCGAGAACGTCGAGCCCGAGTTGCTGGCAGGCGTCTCCACGTTGCCGCACCCGGCGCGGGCGATCGGGGTGTTCCGACGCTCCGACCTGCCGCGCGGGACGCGGGAGACGTGCCTTGCGCTCTGGCACCTGGCCGACCCCGGCAACGTCGGGACGTTGATCCGCTCCGCCGACGCGTTCGGCGCGAGCGTGGCGCTCTCGCCGGGGTCGGCCGATCCGCTCGGTCAGAAGGCGCTGCGGGCGAGCGCCGGCGCGATCTTCCGCGTGCCCGTCGTTCCTTGGGGCGACCGGCCCGGCCGTCAGGTGGCGCTCGACGCGCGCGCGCCCGAGTTCCTCTCCGACGTCGATCTCACGCGTCCCCTCACCCTCGTTCTCGGCGCGGAGCGTGCCGGGCTGCCCGACGACGTGCTCGACGCCTGCGACGCCGTGGCGTCGATCGCGATGCCCGGCGAGGCCGAGTCGCTCAACGTCGCCGCGGCCGGGGCGATCGCGCTCTACGAGGCCGCTCGGCGTTCGCCCTGATCCCGCGCCGCGAGTCGTGCGCGGTGGAACTCGATCCGCTCTCGCAGCTCTCGCATCTGGGGATCGGCCTGTGCCCAGCGCTCGGCGCGCTCCTTAGCCCTCTGGATCCTCTTCCTGTCCATCGTCCTCCTCGTCGCTGAAGAGATCGAGCAGTGCCCGCATGTCACGCCTGATGTTGAAGACCGCCTCCATCAAGATCGTGACGTTACGAAGCCGGACGCGAGATCGCCGATTGCGATCGACGAGGCGCCCGCCCCGAGGTTGCCGCCGGGCGAGATCCAGGAGATCGACTCGCCCTCGCGCAACGGGATGTCGCGGCAGCCGCCGCTGAACGGGCCGCTGAAGGCGAACAGGATGTCCTCGGCGGCGACGAGCGACCCGTCGCGGGCGACCTCGACGGTCATGTTGGCCTGCGGCAGCGTGAACGACTTGGCGGCGGCCCCACCTGCGAGCGCGAGGGCCGCGGCCGTGAGGAGCGCGAGGACGCTACGCGCCCGGCGTGTCAGGCGGCGCGTCGGACCGGAAGCTGACGGTCGGCAGCTCGCGGTCTGCCGCGTCCTCGACCTCGAAGAACTCGCGCCGGGTGAACCCGAACGGCCCCGCCATGAGCATCGCCGGGAAGACCTGGATCGCGTTGTTGTAGGTCAGCACCGTGTCGTTGTAGACCTGGCGCGAGACCGCGATCTTGTTCTCCGTCTCCTGCAGCTGGGCCTGCAGGTCGAGGAAGTTCTGGTTCGCCTTCAGGTCGGGGTAGGCCTCGGCGACCGCGAACAGGCGGCCGAGCGCCTGCGAGAGGATGCCCTCGGCCGCGGCCACCTGGGCGGGGCTCTGCGCTCCGGCCGCGGCGGCCCGCGCCTGCGTGACGGCCTCGAACGTGCCGCGCTCGTGTGCGGCGTACCCCTTCACCGTCTCGACGAGGTTCGGGATCAGGTCGCGGCGGCGCTTGAGCTGCACCTCGATCTGCGCCCATGCGTTGTCGACCCGGTTGCGCTTGCGGACGAGGCCGTTGTAGAGCGCGACCTGCCAGACGACGAGGACGACGACGGCGGCGAGCACGATCCAGACGGCGATCACGGCTCGACTCTACGGGCACGGAGGGCGTATGGCAACAGCGTCGCGGTCGCGCCGGGCGCCGCCTCTCCGCCACACGGCCGCGTCAGCCCCGTCTGCGGCAGACCCAGATGCTGTCCTCGCCGCCGTCGTGGGGGCGCCGGTCGAACCAGCCGTACAGCCCGACGACGTCGAAGCCGGCCTCGTCGAGCAGACGGCGCCACTCGAGCGCGGAGAGCCAGTGCAGCGTCATCGTCGCCGCCGCCTCGCCTCCCCGCACGGAGAGGGTGAGCGTGCGCGAGCCCTCGTCCCAGTCGGCGCGCTCGAAGATGCCCTCCTCGCGCTCCAGCCACAGGCCGTCGGTCTCCGCGATGTCGGCGGGACTGGGGGAGAAGACGTCGAACACGAGCCGCCCGCCCGGCCTGAGCAGGGCGCGGGCGGCGCTCAGCGCGCGCAGCTTCTCCGTCTCGTCCCGCATGTGCAGGAGCGAGCGGAACGGGCACACGACGAGCGGGACGCGCTCGTCGACCGGCGGCTCGCGGAGGTCGCCGAGCCGCAGGTCGAGCAGCGCCTCGACGCCGCGCTCGCGGGCATACGTCCGTGCGAGCTCGAGCATCCCGCCGGACTGGTCGATCCCGATCACGCGCACACCCGCCTCGGCGACCGGGACGGCGATGCGCCCCGTGCCGACGGCCAGCTCGACGACGGGCCCGCCCGAGGCCACGGCTTCGTCGACGTAGAAGCCGATGTCCTCGGTCACCGACCGGCTCCAGGGGTCGTAGATGGCGGCGATCGGGTCGTAGAGGGCCACGACGCCGATTGAAGCAGGCACCGGCGGCGAACGGTGCCGCGGGCTCGTGACAGACTGTTACAAGCGGTTGGAGCGGTTGCTAGGCTCGCAGCCTGATGGACGCCGAAGCGCTCGAGCAGGAGGGGCTCTCCGCCGCGGCCGCGGCGGCGTCGACAGCCGAGATCGAGGCGGTCCGGGTCGAGTACCTCGGCCGCAAGAGCGCCCTCAAGCGGGCTCTCAGGGAGGTGCGCGAGCGCGAGACCGGCATGGCGCTGAACGCGGTGCGGGAGCGGCTCGAGGCGGCGATCGACGCACGCGCCGCCGCGCTCGCCCGCGCCGAGCTCGACGCCCGCCTGACGAGCGAGCGCGTCGACGTGACGCTGCCCGTCGACGGCTACCGCCGGGGTCGCCTGCACCTCATCACCCAGATCCGGCGCGAGGTGGAGGACGTGTTCCTCGGGCTCGGCTATCGCGTCGTCGACGGCCGCGAGGTCGAGACGACCCGCTACAACTTCGACGGGCTCAACTTCCCGCCCGGCCACCCGGCGCGCTCACCGCTCGCGACGCTCTTCCTCGACGACGAGACGGTGCTGCGCACCGAGACGTCGCCGTCCCAGATCCGGACGATGGAGGCGCAGCAGCCGCCCGTCTACATCGTCTCGCTCGGCCGCACCTACCGGCGGGACACGCCGGATGCGACCCACTCGCCGATCTTCCACCAGGTGGAGGGCCTTGCCGTCGACGAGGGGATCACGCTCGCCGACCTCACGGGCACGCTCGACTTCCTACTCAAGAAGCTCTTCGGCGAGCAGCGCCGCACCGAGTTCCGCACGCACTACTTCCCGTTCACCGAGCCGTCGATCGAGGCGTATGTCTCCTGCCACGTCTGCGACGGCGACGGCTGCCCCGTCTGCCGCCATTCCGGCTGGATCGAGGTCGGCGGCGCCGGCATGGTCGACCCGAAGCTGTTCGAGTTCGTCGGCTACGACCCCGAGCGCGTCACCGGCTTCGCCTTCGGCTGGGGCCTCGAGCGTATCGCGATGCTGCGCCACGAGTTCCCCGACCTGCGCGAGCTGTGGCGCAACGACCTGCGCTTCTCGAGGCAGTTCTAGCCGTGAAGGCCCCGCTCTCCTGGCTCCGCGAGTACGTCCGTGTCGACGCGACGGCGCACGAGATCGCCCGTCGCCTCGCCGTCTCGTCGCTCGAGGTCGACCGCGTCGTCGACGTCGGCGTCGCAGACGTCGCGGACAACCTCTCGTACCTGCGCGTCGGCCGCGTCGTCGAGGCCGTCAAGCATCCGAACGCGGACAAGCTGCAGCTGTGCCAGGTCGACGTGGGGGAGGGCGAGCCGCGCCAGATCGTCTGCGGCGCCTGGAACTTCGGCGCCGGCGCCACCGTCGCCGTCGGTCTGCCGGGTGTGCTGCTGCCCGGCTTCCCGGGCCCGCTCGACGAGCGCCCGCTCCGCGGCGCGCTGTCGCGCGGGATGATCCTCGCCGAAGACGAGATCGGGCTCGGCACCGATCACGACGGCATCACGCTGCTTCCCGACGGGATCGAGCCCGGCACGCCGCTCGCCGACGTGCTGCCGCTGCGGGAGCAGGTGCTCGAGGTGACGCCGACGATCAACCGCGTCGATCTGCTCTCGATGGTCGGCCTCGCGCGCGAGGTGGCGACGCTGTTCGACGGCGAGCTGCTGCCCGTCGAGGTCGAGGATCCGCCGATCCATCACCCCGAGTGGGTGGACGTCGCCGTCGACGATCCCGACGGCTGCCCGCGCTACATCGGCCGCGTCATCAAGGGCGTCGCCGTCGGGCCGTCGCCGATGTGGCTGCGCGCGCGCCTGCACGCGGCCGGTATGCGCTCGATCTCGAACGTCGTCGACGTCACGAACTACGTCATGCACGTGTTCGGCAGCCCGCTGCATGCCTTCGACCGCGCCAGGCTGGACGGCGGGCGCATCGTCGTCCGTCGCGCCAGGGCCGGGGAGCAGCTGCGCACGCTCGACGGCGCCTTGCGCACGCTCGACGAGCGCGACCTGCTCATCACCGACGGTGTGAAGCCGGTGGCGCTCGCCGCCGTCATGGGCGGCCAGGAGAGCGAGGTGTCCGCCGCGACGACCGAGATCCTGCTCGAGGCCGCGAACTTCGAGCCGATCGGGATCCTGCGGACGTCCGAGCGGCTCGCCCTGCGCACCGAGGGCTCCAACCGCTGGGAGAAGGGCGTCGACCCCCACCTGGCAGAGCAGGCCGCCGTGCTCGCGAGCCGGCTCATCGTCGACCTCGCGGGCGGCGAGCTGACCGGCAGCGTCGACATCCACGCGGGCCTGCCCGAGCCGCCCGTCGTGCGCCTGCGCCCCGAGCGCGCCGAACGCGTCATCGGGCTCGCCGTCGCCCGCGACGAGCAGCGCGCGATCCTCGAGCGGCTCGGCTTCCAGGTCTCCGACGCGTGGGACGTGACCGTGCCGACGTGGCGCGCACGCGACGTCACGCGCGAGATCGACGTGATCGAGGAGGTCGCCCGCGTGGTGCTCGATCGCGTGCCGGCGACGATGCCGCTGCGCCGCTGCGTGCAGGGGCACCTGACGAGGGAGCAGCGGCTGCGGCGGGTGATCGAGGATGTGCTCGTCGGGGCCGGCTTCAGCGAGGCGTACACGTGGAGTCTCGTCGCGTCCGACCCCGATCCGGCCGCGCTGCGGCTGCCCGACCCGATGAGCGGCGACCAGGCGATCCTGCGTACGACGCTGCTCGAGGGGCTCGTCGACGCCGCGCGCGTCAACCTCGACGCCGGCAATACGGCGATCGCGCTGTTCGAGCTCGCGCGCGTCTACCTCCCGAGCGGCGAGCGGCTGCCCGACGAGCGCTGGCGGGTCGGCGGCATCGCCGAGGGCGGCTTCGCCGCGGCCCGCAGCGCCGTCGAGGCGCTGTACGACGCGCTCCACCTCGACCTGCGGGTGCGCCGCACGGCGCGCCCGTTCCTGCACCCGGGCAAGGCGGGGGAGACCGACGCCGGGTGGCTCGGGGAGCTCCACCCGACCCTCCTCGACGGCTCGTGGGGCGTGTTCGAGCTCGACGTGGCGACGCTGATCGCCCCGATTCCCGAGCGCATCCTCTACGACGACGTCATCACGTTCCCGCCGCTGCGCCAGGATCTCGCGGTCGTCGTCGCCGACGACGTGGAGGCCGCCGCGCTCGTCGATGCCGTCCTCGCCGCCGGCGCGCCCGAGCTGCGGGAGGCGCGCGTGTTCGACGTCTACACCGGCGACCAGGCCGGCGCGGGTCGCAAGTCGGTGGCGATCCACCTCTCGCTGCAGGCGCCGGATCGGACGCTCTCCGACGACGAGGCGGCCGTCGTGCGCGCCCGCATCCTGTCGGCGCTCGCCGAGCGCTTCGGCGCCGAGCTGCGCGGCGAGCGCGGGCCGGAGCGCAAACCGAATCGGCGCCGATCGCGTAGTCCGGGGTGATGCGTCGAGCTCCCGCCGTGCTTGCAGCCTGCGCGCTCTCGCTCGCCCTCACGGGCGTCGCGGGTGCCGAGGGCCCCGCACTCGCAGGCTCCGTCGGGCCGGGGTTCCAGATCTCGCTGCGCGATGCCTCGGGAAACGCGATCACGCGTCTCGACCCGGGCCCGGCCGTGCTCACCGTCGACGACCTCTCGGACGAGCACGACTTCCATCTGCAGGGCCCGGGCGTCGACGTCACGACGGACGTCGCGGGGACCGGCACGACGACCTTCCAGCTCACCCTCGTCGACGGGAGGTACACGTTCGTCTGCGACGTGCATCCGCTGCGCATGACCGGCTCCTTCGTCGTCGGCGCGCCGCCGGCGGCCGCCGCGCCCCCACGGCTCGTGCTCACGGTCACGCCGAAGGCGATCACGCTCGTGAGCGCGGCCGGCAAGGCCGTCCGGGCCCTCGCGCCGGGGCCGTACGTGATCGTCGTGCGCGACCGCGCCCGGACGCAGAGCGCACGCCTGGCGGGGGCCGGCGTCAACAGGGCGACCGGGGTTCCGTTCGTCGGCACCGTCACCTGGAAGGTGACGTTCGCGGCGGGATCGTTCTCCTACCGCAGCGACGCCAGGAAGCCCAAGCTTCGCGGCGGGCAGGTGTTCGTCTTCGCGTGAGAGCGTCGAGGCGGGAGCTGCCGAGCGCGTCCGTGCTGCTGCGTCCTACAGCGTCTTGCCGCCCACGAGCCACACCGGCCCCTGGGTGTCGACGTTGTCGGTGTCGCAGAGCACGCGCAGAACGCGGGTGCGGCCGCTGATGCCCGCGCCGTCGAGCCGCTCGAAGCAGCGCCGTGCCATCCCCGGCGAGACGCCGTAGCCGGAGCGTCCCGAGCAACGGAACGTGAACGCGAGCCGGGGGGCCTCGCGCGTCGGGTTGAGCGGCGCGCACAGCAGCGCGGCCCGGTCGAGGTAGTCGCTCGAGTCGACCTCGAGCTCGCACAAGAGGTCGCTCCAACCGGCCGGCAGGGGCGCGAGCGCCGCATCCCAGGTCGCGGCCACCGGAACCTCGGCGGCGCCGCGCTCGTCCGGCATGCCCCCCTCGCCGTCCACGTGCGCCTGCACCTGCTCGAGCTGCGCCCATGTGCGGCTCTCGTCGAGGCGCGCGAACAGGCGCCGCGCCGCTTCCGGGCCCTGCGCGCCGCCCGCCCGGCGCACGCGCAGCACGAGCGTCGAGCGCACCTTCCCCGGTCCCAGGGGCGCGAGCACCTGCGCCGCGCGCGGCAGGTCGCCGGGCTGCTCGGTGGTGAGGGTGAGGCGGACGTCCTCCCAGCGCGCCGGGAGATTTTCCTCGATCGTGCGCCACTGATCGACGAGCTTCATCGGGCGTCAGCATAATGACCGTCATGACCCAGGTCGAAGGAGAGCCGCGCGTCGACGCAGTCCTCCCGGAAGAGCGCCTGCGCGGGCTCTTCCGCGAGATGCTCGTGATCCGACGCTTCGAGGAGAAGGTCGAGGAGCGCTTCCGCGCAGGGGAGCTGCCCGGCTTCCTCCACGTCGCGATCGGCCAGGAGGCCGTCGCGTGCGGCGTCTGCGCCGCGCTCGAGCCCGACGACGTGATCTCGTCCACCCATCGCGCGCACGCGCACACGATCGCCAAGGGCACGCACATCAACGCCGTGATGGCCGAGATGTACGGGAAGAAGGAGGGGTGCTCGGGCGGCTACGGCGGATCCATGCACCTCTACGACGTCGCGCGCGGGAACATGGGCGCGAACGCCGTCGTGGGCGCCGGCCTGCCGATGATGGCAGGCGCAGCGCTCGCCTTCACGCTGAAGGGCGAGCCGCGGGTCGCGGTGCCGTTCTTCGGCGACGGCGCCACCAACACCGGCGCCTTCCACGAGTCGATGAACCTGGCGCAGCTGTGGAAGCTCCCCGTCGTGTTCGTGCTCGAGAACAACGGCTGGGCGGAGTCGACGCCCGCGTCGCAGCAGCTGCCTCTGGCCGTCGAGGACATGCACCATCGCGCGCTCGCCTACGGCATGCACCACCTGGAGGTCGACGGCCAGGACGTCGAGGCCGTCTTCGCGGCGACGCGCGAGGCACGCGCGCACGCCGTCTCCGGCAAGGGCCCGGTGTTCATGAACGTGCGCACGTTCCGGTTCACCGGGCACTACGTCGGCGATCCGCAGGTCTACCGCGACAAGGCGGAGGCGCGCGAGCTCGCGGAGACCCACGACCCGATCGAGCGCCTGCGCGTCCGGCTCGGCGTCTCCGACGAGGACTTCGAGCGCCTCGACGCCGAGGTGCAGGCGGAGGTCGACGCGTCCGTCGACTTCGCCAAGGCGGGCACCGACCCCGCCCCCGAGGACGCGCTCAGATGGGTCTACGCCGACGGCACGATGGAGCGCTCCTGATGGCCGAGCTGACCTACCGCGAGGCCGTCCGCGACGCGCTCTCCCAGGCGATGCGCGGCGACGAGCGCGTGTTCATGATGGGCGAGGACATCGCCGAGATGGGCGGCTCCATGGGCGTCACGACCGGCATGCTGGCCGAGTTCGGGCCACAGCGGATCCGCAACACCCCCATCTCGGAGATCGCCATCGTCGGGGCCGGCATCGGCGCCGCCGTCCAGGGCATGCTGCCCGTCGTCGAGATCATGTACGAGGACTTCCTCACGATCTCGATGGAGCAGATCGTCAATCAGGCCGCCAAGCACCGCACGATGTCGGGCGGCCAGGTGAAGGTGCCGCTGACGATCCGCACGCAGGGCGGCGCCGGCTGGTCGCCGGGCGCCCAGCACGCCCAGCAGCTCGAGGCGTGGTTCACGCACGTGCCGGGCCTCAAGGTGGTCTTCGCCTCGACGCCGGAGGACGTGCGCGGCCTGCTGTGGTCTGCGATCTACGACCCGAACCCGGTCATCTTCTTCGAGCACCGCACCCTGTACCCGATCAAGGGCGAGGTGCCCGACACGATCGCCCCGATTCCACTCGGCAAGGCGCGCGTCCACCGCGAGGGCGGCGACTGCACCGTCGTCGCGACCGGAAGGCTCGTGCACGAGGCGCTGAAGGCGGCGGAGCTGGCAGAGAAGGACGGCATCTCGATCGAGGTCGTCGACCCGCGCACGCTGTCGCCGCTCGATGCCGACGCGCTCGTCGCGAGCGTCAGGAAGACGACGCGCTGCGTCACCGCCCACGAGGCGGTCGTGCAGGGCGGCTTCGGCGCCGAGCTCGCCGCCGTGATCCAGCACGGCGCCTTCGACTACCTCGATGCGCCGATCGAGCGGGTGGGGGCGAAGTTCGCGCCGCTCGCGTTCGCGCCGGTGATGGAGGAGTTCATCGTCCCGCATGCGAGCGACGTGCTCGACGCGGTCAAGAAGACGCTGGCGAGGGCGTAGCGACGGTGGCGACGGAAGTCAGGCTCCCGCGGCTCGGACAGGGAATGGAGTCGGGCACGATCGTGCGCTGGCTCAAGTCGGAGGGCGAGCCGGTGAAGAAGCGCGAGCCGCTGTACGAGCTCGACACCGACAAGGTGACGCAGGAGGTCGAGGCCGAAGCCGACGGCGTGCTGCTGCGGATCGTCGTCCGCGAGGGCGAGGTCGACGTCGGCACGACGATCGCCGTCATCGGCAAGGAGGGCGAGGACGTCTCCGCCGCCCTCCTGCCGGCCGAGACGTCCAGGGGCAACGGCAGCGAGTCGGCCGAGGCCGCGCGCGGCGGCGCCGAGGCGCCGGCGGCGCCGGAGCCCGCGTCGCGAGAGCCTCGCCCCTCCCCTCCGGGCTCTCCGCACGAGGGCCGGCGCCGAGCCTCCCCGCTCGCCCGCCGCATCGCGCGCGAGCGCGGGATCGATCTCGCCACGATCGCGGGCACGGGGCCCGACGGGCGCATCATCGCGGAGGACGTCGAGAAGGCGCAGCCCGCTGCGGCCGCCGCGACGGCAGCGCCGGCGCTCCCCGCCGAGGTCGAGGTCGTGGAGCTGACGACGATCCGCAAGACGATCGCGCGCCGGCTCACGGAGGCGTGGACGGCGCCCGTGTTCCAGCTCGGCGTCTCCGCGGACATGACCGAGGTTCTGCACCTGCGCGAGCAGCTCGTCGCCGGCCTCGCCGAGGGCGACGTCAAGCCCACCGTCAACGACGTGCTCACGAAGCTCGCGGGCGTCGCGTTGATGCGGCACATGCCCGTCAACGCGACCTTCGACGGCGAGACGATCCAGCGCTCGGCGCTCGCCCACGTCGGCATGGCCGTGGCCGCGCCGAACGGCCTCGTCGTCCCCGTCATCCGCGACGCCGGCCGGAGCACGATCCAGCAGATCGCACGGCAGCGGGCTGATCTCGTCGTACGCGCGCGCGCCGGCAAGCTCACCCTCGGCGACATGCAGGGCGGCACGTTCACGATCTCGAACCTCGGCATGTTCGGCGTCGAGCAGTTCGTCGCCGTTCTGAACCCTCCGCAGGTCGCGATCCTGGCGGTCGCTGCCGTCAAGGACACGCCCGTGGTCGTCGACGGCGAGCTCGACGTCGCACCGATGATGCAGATGACGCTCACCTGCGACCACCGCGCGATCGACGGGGCCGACGGCGCCGAGTTCCTGCGCACGCTCGTGGCCCTCGTGGAGCAGCCGGCACTCGCGCTGTAGTGGGCGGCGTCGTCGTCCGCAGGGGTGGCGCGCAGGATGTCCGCTTCCTGCGCGACATGCTGCACCACGCCTACTACTGGAAGGAGCGCCGGCCTGACGCGGGCGGCCCCGGCCCGGTGCAGCTCTACGTGAAGGCGTGGGGCCGCAAGGGCGACACGGCCGTGATCGCGGTCGTCGACGGGTTCCCCGTCGGCGCCGCCTGGTACCGGCTGTTCCGGGCGGGCGCCCCCGGCTACGGCTTCGTCGACGAGCACACCCCCGAGCTGGCGATCGCCGTCGTCCCGAGCGCCCGCGGCAAGGGCGTCGGCAGCGCCCTGCTCGCCTCGCTCCTCGAGCGCGCCCGCGCAGACGGCTTCGCCGGCATCAGCCTCAGCGTCGACAGGCTCAACGAGGGCGCGATCACCCTGTACCGGCAGCACGGCTTCGAGCCCGTCGAGGAGAGGGGCGATTCCCTCACGATGCTCGCCCGTCTCGCGTGAGTACGATCGCCAGGAACCCAATGGAAAGGTCGAGCCCGAATGAACTGTGACGTCGCCGTCCTCGGAGGCGGCCCGGCCGGCTACACGGCCGCGATTCGCGCGGCCCAGCTCGGCGGCAAGGTCGTCTGCATCGAGAAGGAGCCCGCTCTCGGGGGTACCTGCCTGCGCGTGGGCTGCATCCCCACGAAGGCGTGGGTGCAGACGGCACATGCGATCCACGACGCGCGCGAGACGTTCGCGAAGCTCGGCGTCGGCGTCTCCGAGCCGCAGCTCGACTTCGCGCAGGCTGCGGCCTGGAAGGACGGCGTCGTCAAGCAGATGACCGGCGGCGTCGCCTCGCTCCTGAAGGCCAACGGCGTCGACTGGGTGCAGGGCAGCGGCCGCTTCACGAGCCCGACGACGATCGCGGTGGAGGGCGGCGAGGACGTCACCTTCAAAGGCGCGATCGTCGCCACCGGCTCCTACCCGATGCGCCCGCCGATCCCGGGGCTCGACTCGCCGAAGTGCGTCGACTCGACCGGCCTGCTCGCCCAGACCGAGGTGCCGCGCCGGCTCGTCGTGCTCGGCGGCGGCATCATCGGCTGCGAGTTCGCCTCGATCTTCAACCGCTTCGGCAGCGAGGTGACGATCGTCGAGATGCTGCCGACCCTGATCCCGCAGGAGGACGTGGACGCTGCCAGGGAGCTGCTGAAGGCGTTCAAGCGCCGTGGCGTCGCCGTGCACCTCGAGCGGCAGTGCACGCAGGTGGACGACCGCGGATCGCACCTCGTCGTCCACTTCGGCGAGGGGGAGAGCGTCGAGGCGGATCTGATGCTCGTCGCCGTCGGCCGTGCGCCGCTCGTGCAGGGCCTCGGGCTCGACGAGATCGGCGTCCCCACCGATCCGCGCGCGGGCGTCGCGACCGACGCTCACATGCGCACCGCAGTGCCGACGATCTTCGCCGCGGGCGACGTCGCCGGCCGCTGGCAGCTCGCCCACACCGCCTTCCGCGAGGGTGAGATCGCGGCGGAGAACGCGATGGGGCACGCATCGTCGCTCGGCGAGCCGTCGGTGCCGCGGCCCATCTACACCGACCCGGAGATCGCCGGCGTCGGCCTCACCGAGGCGCAGGCGCGCGAGCGCTACGGCGACGCCGTCGCCGTCGGCGTCTTCCCGTGGGCTGCGAACGCCCGCGCGGTGATGTCGGGCGACTCGACCGGCTGGGTGAAGTCGATCCACGAGACGACGTACGGCGAGCTGCTCGGGCTCGTGATCGTCGGCCCGCACGCGACCGACCTGGTCGAGGTCGGCGTCGTCGCGATCGACGCCGAGTCGACCGTCGAGACGGTCGCCGACGGGATCGCCGCGCACCCGACGCTGTCCGAGGCGATCAAGGAAGCCGGGCTCGTCGCGCTGGGACGGGCGATCCACCTGCCGCCGAAGCGGCGCTAGCCTCATGCGATCGCTCGACTCACGCCGCAACGCCGTCGTGATGACCGTCGGCTGGTGGCTGCTGCGCCGCAAGCTGCGCAAGAGCGCACGCACCGCCGTGGCCGAGCTGCTCGCGGGCAAGGGGCTCTCGCCGGGGGCGCGGCGGCGGCGTCGCCCGCTGCGGACGCTCTCGCTGCTCGCCCTGCTCGCAGGCGGCGGCTACCTCGCGTGGCGCCGTGCGCGCGGCGGCGGAGACGACTGGGGTGGCTGGGAGCCGGACGCGCCCGTGCCCGCGCCTGCGGCCGAGCCGGCGCGCGCGCCGGAGCCCCGCTCCACTGCCGTCGTGTGAGCGGGGACGGCGCAGAGGTCGTCCGGCCCTCGCTCGCACGTCTGCCGGAGAGCCGTCCGAGCCCGACCCTCGATACGCTCGCGCGCGCGCTCGGCCTCGAGCAGATCGCGCCGCTCGGGCTCAACGAGGGCCCGCATGGGCCGTTCCCCGCGGCGCTGGAGGCGATCGCCGCGGCGCTGCCGTATCTCAACCGCTACCCCGGCCGCGGCTCGTACGAGCTGAGCGAGGCGCTCGCCGCTCGTCACGGCGTGCGCCGCGAGCAGGTGCTCGTGGCCGCCGGGGCCGACGCCGTCATCGGCTACGTGTGCCAGGCGGCACTCGACCCGGGGGACGAGGCGGTGACGGGATGGCCCTCGTTCCCGAGCTTCGTGCGCGACACGCAGAAGCGGGACGCGGTGCCGGTCACCGTCCCGCTCGCCGCCGGTGGGCTGCTCGACCTCGACGCCATGCTCGACGCCGTCACCGCGAGGACGCGGCTCGTCTTCGTCGCCACGCCCAACAATCCGACGGGAACGGCGAGCCCTCGCGACGACGTGCTCGCCTTCGTGCGCGCGCTGCCGTCACACGTGCTGCCGGTGATCGACGAGGCGTACTTCGACTACCTCGATCCCGCGTCGCGACTCGACGGCATCGCAGACGTGCTCGCAGCCGGCCGTGCGGCACTCGTGCTGCGCACCTTCTCGAAGCTCTACGGCCTCGCCGGCCTGCGCGTCGGCTACGGCGTCGGCCCGGTCGCCGTGGTCGACGCGATGCGGAAGGTGCAGCGCGGCTACGACGTCGGCACGCTCGCGCAGGTCGCCGCGCTCGCGAGCCTGGCCGACGAGGCGGAGGTCGTGCGCCGGCGCGAGGCGAACCGGGAGGCGGTCGCGGCGCTCACGGAGCTGCTGCGCGCCCGCGGGCTCGAGCCGCTCGCGGGCAGCGTCGCCAACTTCGTGCTCGTCGACGTCGGGTGCGACGCCGACGAGGCCGCCGCCGCGCTGCTGCGGCGCGGCGTCTCCGTCCAGTCGGGATCTCCGTTCGGTGCGCCGACGTGCCTACGCGTCGCCGCGGGCACGGCGGAACAGCTGTCCGCGCTCGCTGCCGCGCTCGACAGCCTCGACTGAGACCCCCGGCGCCTCCGCTACCCTTGCTGCTCGGCGCGCGGCGCCGCCTTCCCCCATGCGTACGACGCTGAAGAGAGGCATCGGTCGCGGCCACGCGGCGAGCGGCAACGGCAAGACGCAGCTGCCGCCCGGCCCGATCGACCCGGTCACGATCTACCGCCAGCCGGAGCCCCCGCGCGCGAGCGGCCGCTCGCGCGCGCTGCGCATCCTCGGCTGGGCCGCGGTCGTGCTCGCCGTCGGCGTCGGCGGGGTGGCCGGAGGGGCCTACCTCTACCTGCACGAGTCGGTGGCCGCGGTGGCGCCGAAGAGCGCCGACGTGAAGAGGACGATCAAGAGCCTCAACCTCCCCGTCGCCGGCGAGCCCGCCACCGCCCTCGTCATCGGCTACGACCGGCGCGCCGGCGATGCGAAGGGAACGCCGTCCCGCTCCGACACGCTGATGCTGATCCGCGCCGACCCGAAGGCCGAGACGATCTCGCTGCTGTCGTTCCCGCGCGACCTGCGTGTCGAGATCGTCTGCCCGGGCGCGCCCACCTTCGCCGGCAAGATCAACGCCGCGTATGCGCGCTGCGGCGCCCAGGGCACCGTCGAGACGATTCGCAAGCTCACCGGGACGCCCATCAACTACCTCGTCACCGTGAACTTCCGCGGCTTCCGCCAGCTCGTCGACAAGCTCGGCGGCATCTGGATGGACGTCGACCGCCGCTACTTCAACGACCGCGGCGGCCCCAGCGGCTATGCCACGATCAACCTGCAGCCCGGCTACCAGCGGCTCGGGGGCTACCAGGCGCTCGACTTCGTGCGCTTCCGGCACACCGACAGCGACCTCTACCGCAACGCGCGCCAGCAGCTGTTCGTGCGCGCGTTGAAGGACCAGATCCGCACCGACTTCTCGCTCACCAAGCTCCCCAAGGTGATCAAGGTGCTGACGAGCAACATCGAGGTGGGTCAGGGCGGTGGCAGCGACGTGAGCGCGCGCACGGTGCTCTCCTACGCGGTGCTCGCGTACACCCTTCCGCCCGGCCACGTGTTCCAGTCGCGTATCGACGGGCTCGAGGGCTCCTCCGACCTCACCACCTCGGCGGAGAACATCCAGCGCGCCGTGCAGCAGTGGGCGAACCCCGACGTCGAGTCGCCCAAGAAGGCGACCGCGGTCGCGCTCGGCGAGAAGGTGAGGACGAAGGCACCGCCTCCGCGCAGCACGACGGTAGCGGTGCTCAACGGCAACGGCGTCACCGGCTCGGCGACGAACGCCAGCTACCTGCTCTCCCAGCGCGGCTATCAGATGGTGCTGCCACCGAACGGCATCCCGGCGAACGCGCCGTCGTACGACTACTTCAGGACGAAGATCTACTTCGAGCCCGCCACGGCGGGGGCGAAGCTGGCGGCCCGCACGGTCGCCAACCTGTTCGGCTCGGCCGACATCCAGAAGACCACGCCCGCGATCCGCCAGCTGTCGAACGGCGCGATGCTGACCGCCGTCGTCGGCCAGACCTTCCACGGCACCCTGGCGGCCGCCCCAATCGACCAGACGCCGAAGCGCGAGCCGGCGAACGTCGTCCCCGGCGCAAGCGCCGCGATCGACCTGCTGCGGGCGCGGCAGGGCAAGGTCGACTTCCCGCTGATGGTGCCGACGGTGCTCGAGCGCTCCTCGTGGATCGACCGCGAGCGGCCGATCCGCCTCTACCGCTTCGACGACAAGGGCAGGCACAAGACGGTGCGGCTCACCTACCGGATGGGGACGAACGAGTACTGGGGGGTGCAGCAGACCGACTGGCAGGACGCGCCGGTGCTCGGCAGCCGCAACTTCGTGCGCAACATCGGCGGGCGCCGCTACGAGCTGTACTACAACGGCCCACGCCTGCACATGGTCGTGCTGCGCACGCGCAAGGGCACCTACTGGGTCGTCAACACGCTCCTCGACCGCCTCTCCAACGAGAACATGCTGGCCATCGCCAAGGGCCTGCGCCCGCTGTCCAAGGTGCGGTCGTAGCGGCGCCGTTCAGGCTGCCGGCGCCGGTCGCTCCCTGTACCCTCAACCCGTCGTGAGCGCATCTCCGCACAGGGTCGCCGTCTTCGGCGCCGGCTACGTGGGCCTCGTCACCGGAGCCTGCCTCGCCGAGCTCGGCCACGACGTCGTCGTGCGCGACGTCCTGCGCGAGCGCATCGACGCCCTGCGCCACGGAGAGGTGCCGATCTACGAGCCGGGCCTCGGCGAGCTGCTGGCGCGCAACGCGGAGCGCCTCCGCTTCACGACCGACGTCGGCGAGGCGATCGGCGACGCCGACTTCGTCTACATCGCCGTCGGCACGCCTCCGACCTACTCGGGCGACGCCGACCTGTCCGCGGTCTGGACCGTGGTCGACGAGCTTCCCCGCATCGAGCGCCGCTGCGTCGTGGTGATGAAGAGCACCGTGCCCGTCGGGACGGGCACGAGGGTGCGCCACCGCCTCGACGAGCGCGGCCTCGGGCACGTCGGCTACGCCTCGAACCCCGAGTTCACCGCCGAGGGCACGGCGGTGCGGGACTTCATGCATCCCGACAGGATCGTCGTGGGCGCGTTCCGCGACGAGGACGGCGACCTCGTGCAGGAGCTGCACGCGGGCATCGACGCCCCCGTCGTGCGCTGCGACGTGGCGTCGGCGGAGATGATCAAGCTGGCCGCCAACGCCGCGCTGATGACGCGCATCTCGTTCATCAACGAGATCGCCAACGTCTGCGAGGCGACCGGGGCGGACGTCGTTCGCGTGGCCGAGGGCATCGGCCTCGACCGCCGCATCGGTTCCGCCTTCCTCCGCGCCGGCATCGGCTTCGGCGGCAGCTGCTTCCCCAAGGACTCGCTCGCGCTCAAGCAGCTGGCGGCGAACTCCGGCTACCACTTCCAGCTCCTGAACGCGGTGATCGAGGTGAACGAGTTGCAGAAGCGGCGCGTGATCGGCAAGCTGCACAGCCACCTCGGCCCGCTGCGCGGCAAGACGGTGGCGCTGCTCGGGCTCGCGTTCAAGCCGCATACCGACGACATGCGCGAGGCGCCGAGCATCGTGCTGGCGGGCCGGCTGCTCGCGGAGGGCGCCGACGTGCGCGCGTGGGACCCCGTCGCCGACGGCGGCGACCTGCACGGCGCCGTGATCGTGGCCACGCCGGAGGAGGCGCTCGACGGCGCCGACGCGGCCGTCATCGTCACCGAATGGCCGCAGCTCGCGGATATCGACTGGGCTGCCGTCGCCTCGACGATGCGCAACCCCCTGGTCATCGACGGCCGCAACATGCTCGACCCGGAGCCGCTGCGCTCCCTCGGCTTCGTCTACGAGGGGATCGGCCGCGCCGCCGGGGCCGGCGGGGGCGTCTGATGGAGGCGGTCATCCTCGCCGGCGGCAAGGCGGAGCGTCTCGGCGACGCCGCCCAGGGCAAGCCGAAGGCGCTCGTCTCGATCGCCGGGCACCCGCTTGCCGCCTACCAGGTGAGCCGGCTGCGCGACGCCGGCGTGCGGCGCGTGATCGTCAGCTGCGCGCGCGGCCAGGGCGCTCTCTTCGCGGATGCGCTCGCGCATCTCGGCTGCGAGATCGTCCCCGTCGAGGAGCCCGAGCCGCTCGGACGCGGCGGCGGGCTGCGCTTCGCGGCCGCCGCCCGCACGCAACGCGGTGCGCTCTTCGCGCTCAACGGCGACGAGCTGCTCGACGTCGATCTCGAGGCGATGCTCGCCGTCCACCGGGAGCGCGGCGCCGCAGCGACGATCGCGGTCGCGCCGCTCGTCTCGGCGCTCGGCGTCGTCGACGTCGCCGAGGACGGCCTCGTCTCGGGATTCCGCGAGGCGCCGCGCCTGCCGTACTGGGTCAACATCGGATGCTACGTGCTGGACGACGAGGCGCTGTCACGGCTGCCCGAGCGCGGCGACCACGAGCAGTCGACCTTTCCCGCGCTGGCGTTGGAGGGGAAGCTGCGCGCCTGGAAGCACGACGGCATCTGGCTCACCGTCAACACGCCGAAGCAGCTGCGCCAGGCGGAGGAGTGGTTCGCCGCCCACCCGGAGTGGCGTCCGGACGGCCCCGGCGCCGAGGCGGCATGAGCACCCCCTTCTCATTCGACGCCCGCCGCGTCGAGAAGCCGTGGGGCTACGAGCTGATCTGGGCGGAGTCCGAGCACTACGTGGGCAAGCTGTTGTCCGTCCGCGCCGGCCACGCCCTCAGCCTCCAGTACCACGAGGTGAAGGACGAGTCGTGGCTCGTGCAGGAGGGCCGCGCCTCGCTCGAGCTCGGCCTCGTCGACGGCGACCTGACGACCGTCGAGATCGGCCCCGGCGACGCCTTCCGCTACCGCCCCGGCACCGTCCACCGCATCACCGCGATCGAGGACACGCTGATCCTCGAGGTGTCGACGCCGCACCTCGACGACGTCGTCCGCCTCGACGACCGCTACGGCCGTCCGCAGCGCGACGCCTGACCGCGGCGGCGGCCGGGCTTGTGACACTCTGTCACGAAGTCGGCCGCCGGCTCGCTAGACTCGGAGCGCATCCAACCGAAAGCGAGAACACCGAGATGGCCACCACCCAGCGCTACGACGTCAAGGACATGGCGCTCGCCGCCGAGGGCGTTCGCCGGATCGAGTGGGCAGACCGGCAGATGCCGGTGCTCGCCGCGATCCGCGAGCGCTTCGAGCGGGAGCGCCCGCTCGACGGCTACCGCGTCTCCGCCTGCCTGCACGTCACCACCGAGACCGCGAACCTCATGCGCACCCTGAAGGCGGGCGGCGCCGACGTCGTCATCTGCGCCTCCAACCCGCTCTCGACCCAGGACGACGTCGCGGCCGCGCTCGTCGACGCGTACGGCATCAGCACCTTCGCGATCAAGGGCGAGGACAACGACACGTACTACCAGCACCTGGAGGCCGCGATCGACCACCGGCCCCACATCACGATGGACGACGGCGCCGACGTGATCGGCATCCTCCACTCGACGCGGCGCGAGCAGCTCGGCGACGTGATCGCGGGGACGGAGGAGACGACGACCGGCGTCATCAGGCTGCGCGCGCTCGAGCGCGACGGCAAGCTCGGGTTCCCCGTCGTCGCCGTCAACGAGGCGCGCACGAAGCACCTGTTCGACAACCGCTACGGGACCGGCCAGTCGACGATCGACGGGATCATCCGCGCCACGAACGTGCTGCTGGCCGGCCGCGTGCTCGTCGTCGTCGGCTACGGCTGGTGCGGGCGCGGCGTCGCCATGCGCGCGAAGGGCATGGGCGCGCACGTGATCGTCACCGAGGTCGATCCGATGAAGGCGATCGAGGCCGTCATGGACGGCTTCCCGGTGATGCCGATGGAGGAGGCCGCGAAGGTCGGTGACATCCTCGTCACCGCGACCGGCGACAAGTCGGTGATCTCGAAGCGCCATTTCGAGCTGCTCAAGGACGGCGCCATCCTCGCCAACACCGGCCACTTCAACGTCGAGATCGAGATCCCGGCGTTGCGGGCGCTCGCGACCGGGACGCGCGTCGCGCGCGAGTTCGTCGAGGAGTTCACGCTCGCCGACGGCCGCAGGGTGTACCTGCTCGCGGACGGCCGCCTCGTCAACCTGTCTGCCGCCGAGGGCCATCCGGCCCAGGTCATGGACATGTCGTTCGCGAACCAGGCGCTGTCGGCCGAGTACGTCGTCGCCAACGGCGCCACCCTGGAGCGCAAGGTCTACGTCGTGCCCAAGGACATCGACGACGAGATCGCGCGCCTCAAGCTGGCGACGATGGGCGTCAAGATCGACCAGCTCACCGAGGAGCAGGCGAAGTACCTGGCCTCATGGGACGAGGGCACGTAGCCGCTCCTGCGTCCCCGGCGCCCCCCGCAGGGGCGAGGACGACCTCGCCCCTGCACGCATGATGGACATCCCCGGAGAGATCGCACCGGAGCAGATCGTGCGCCTCGAGCACGACGCCGTCGTCGTGCTCGACCAGCGCCTGCTGCCCGCCGAGCGCGCCGAGCTCCGCTGCCGCAGCGCCGCCGAGGTCGCCGACGCGATCCGCACGCTCGCCGTGCGCGGGGCGCCCGCGATCGGGGTGGCGGCCGCGTACGGCCTCGCGCTCGCGGCGTCGACCGGGGACGACGTCGACGCCGCCTATGCCACCCTGGCGGCGTCGCGTCCGACCGCCGTCAACCTGCGCTGGGCGCTCGACGAGATGCGGCCCGACCCGACCGCAGCGCGCGCCCGCCGCATCCACGCCGACGAGGTGGAGCGCTGCCGCCGCATGGGCGCCCACGCGGCGCCGCTCGTGCCCGAGCGCGCGCGGGTGCTCACCCACTGCAACGCGGGAGGCCTGGCCACCGGCGGCTACGGCTCGGCCGTCGGTGCGATCCGGGCGGCGTGGGAGCAGGGCCGGGTCGAGCGGGTCTGGGTCGACGAGACCCGGCCGCTCCTGCAGGGCGCGCGGCTGACGGCGTTCGAGCTCGAGACGCTCGGGATCCCGCACGCGGTCATCGTCGACGGGGCCGCCGCGTCGCTGATGGCGCGCGGTGAGGTCGACGTGGTGATCACCGGCGCCGACCGGATCGCCGCCAACGGCGACACCGCGAACAAGATCGGCACGTACGGGCTCGCCGTCCTTGCACGGCACCACGGGATCCCGCTCGTCGTCGTGGCTCCCACCTCGACGCTCGATCCGGCCGCCGCGACGGGGGCGGAGATCCCGATCGAGGAGCGGGATCCCGCCGAGGTGAGCGAGCGCTTCCCGGCGTGGAACCCGGCCTTCGACGTCACGCCCGCCGATCTGATCGCGGCGATCGTGACGGAGGAGGGGGTGCACACCCATCCGTTCGCCGAGTCGCTGCCGGCGCCGGTGCGGGCGCGATGATCCTCGACGAGCTCGACGCGGCCTCGCGGGAGGCGCTGGAGCGGCACGGCTTCGACGCCCCCCGGTTCGAGGCGCTGCGCGCCCGCATCGCGGCGGGCACGCTCGGCCCCGCCGACAATGTCGTGCAGGGCGTCGTCGAGCCGCCTCGGCCCGACGACCTGACGCCGCTGCCGGCCCCCGGCGAGCCCGGCTTCGACGGCGCCTACGCGGCCGGCGTGGCGGCGCTGCGTCGCGGCGAGATCGCGTCGGTCGTGCTCGCAGGCGGCATGGCGACCCGGTTCGGCGGGGCCGTCAAGGGGGTCGTGGAGGCGCTCGACGGCCGCAGCTTCCTCGAGCTCAAGCTCGGGGAGACCGCGCGCCTTGCGGGCGCGCTCGGAGCGGAGATTCCCGTCGTGCTGATGACGAGCCTCGCCACCGACGCGGCCGTGCGCGCCCATGTCGCCGAGCGCGGGCTCGGAGAGCCGCTCGTGCTCTCCCAGTTCCTCGCGCCGCGGCTGTGTCCGGACGGCAGCGTGTTCCGCGACGCGGAGGGCCGCGCCTCGCTGTACGGACCGGGCCACGGCGACCTGCTCGAGGCGCTGCGACTGTCCGGCACGCTGGCAGCGCTGCGCGAGCGCGGCGTGCGGCATCTGCTCGTGTCGAACGTCGACAACCTCGGAGGCCGGGTCGATCCCGCCGTCGTCGGAGCGCACCTGCTCGCCGGCCGTCCGCTCACCGTCGAGGTGGCGCGCAAGGAGGGCGACAGCGGCGGCGCGCCGGCACGGGTCGACGGCCGCATGATGCTCGTGGAGGGCTTCCGCTTCCCGCCCGGGTTCGACGAGGAGACGATTCCCGTCTTCAACACGAACACGTCCACCATCGCCGTGGAGGCGCTCGAGCAGCCGGTCGAGCTCACGTGGCTCGTGGTCGAGAAGGTCGTCGACGGCCGACCCGTGATCCAGCTCGAGCGGCTCTATCACGAGCTCGCCTCGTTCGTGCCGACGACGTACCTCGTCGTGCCTCGTCGCGGGCCGCGCGGCCGCTTCATCCCGATCAAGACGCCCGAGGACCTCGAGCGCGAGCGTCCGGCGTTGCGCGAGCTGCTCGCCGCGCCGCCGTAACGCATCCGCTACGAATCGGGCACGGTCCCGGCACGCGTGCTCGCCTACCGTGCGGGCATGAGCCTGTTCGCGCTCGTGCTGCCGCAGCGCTGCGCGGTGTGCCGGCGTCCCGGCGCCGGCGCCTGCCCGCGCTGCCTCGACGCGCTCGTCCGGATCGTGCCGCCGCAGTGCGAGCGCTGCGGCGCGCCGGGCCCCTGGCCGCTGCGCCGTTGCGCCGAGTGCGCTGGGCGGCGCCTCGCATTCGCGCGGGCGCGCGCCGCGGTCGTCTACGAGGAGCGGGCGCGCGCGTTCGTGGCGGCATGGAAGGAGCGCGGCCGCCGCGACCTCGCGGCGGTGGCGGCGCAGGTGATCGTCGAGGCGCTGCCGCCGCCCGCCGTCGACGTGCTCTGCCCGGTTCCGGGCGACCGCGACCGCGGCCTCGAGCGCGGCCACGCCCCGGCGGAGCGTCTCGCCGTCGAGCTCGCGCAGCGCTGGCGGCTGCCGGTGGAGCGGCTGCTCGCGCGCAGGCCCGGGGTGGAACGGCAGCGCGATCTGCCCCGCGCCGAGCGGCGGCGCAACGTCGCCCGGGCGTTCGCGCCGTGCGTACAGGCCGCGCCACGGCGCGTGTGTCTCGTCGACGACGTCTATACGACCGGGTCGACGGCGACCGCCTGCGCAACCGAGCTGCGCCGGGTGGGCGCGCGACGCATCGAGGTGGTGTGTCTTGCGCGCGCGTTGCGATAGTAGAGTCGAGGGACCACCGGAAAAGGAGACGTGATGAGACTTCAGGTCACCGCACGCCACGGTCACGTGAACGATTCCGTCCGGAGCTACGCGGAGCAGAAGCTCTCCAAGCTCGACCGGCGGCTGCACGATCTGACCCTCGTCGAGCTGACGCTGTCGCGCGAGCACAACCCCGCCATCGCCGACGACCACCAGGCGGAGGCGATCGTCTACACGAAGGGGCCGAACATCGTCGCACGCGAGTCCGCGCCCACCTACGAGGCCGCGATCGACCGCCTGCTCGACAAGCTCGAGCGCCAGGTGGAGCGCTACCGCGACAAGCGCACGCACGAGATGCGGCGCCGCGCCTCGCATCACCATCCCGTCGCGCCGCCCGTCGTCGACGCCTCGCTGCAGCACGGTGGGGAGGAGTCGGCCGCGTAGGGGCCGAGCGTGCCCGCTCCGTTGCCGGCGCGGCCGGCACATGCCGTTCGCTTGCGGCGGCATCGGCGGGCGAGAGTCCGTGTGACCGAGCCGTTGCCCTTCAGCAGGACGGCCTCGCCGGTCTCGAGCAGCGCCGCGACGACTGTGCCGCCGGGCCCGTTGCCGCTCGTGACAGCGACGACCCTCGCCGGCTCGGTGCGCTCGAAGATCGCGACCCTGGTGCCGTCGAGAGGGACGACCTCCTTCAAGGCGCGCGGCCCGCCCGGTACCCTCTCCCTCATGCCCTCCCCCGACTTCGGCAAGTTCGAGAAGGTCCTCCGCTTCGGCGAAGGGCGGCGCCTGAAGCGCCTGCAGGAGCAGGCCGCCTACATCGCCACGCTCGAGCCGGACTTCCAGGCGCTCTCCGACGACGCGTTGCGGGGGAAGACGGCCGAGTTCCGGCAGCGCCTCGAGAACGGCGAGTCGCTCGACGAGCTGCTGTTCGAGGCGTTCGCGGCCGTGCGCGAAGCGCGCTGGCGCGAATCGCAGCAGCGCATGTTCGACGTCCAGATGATGGGCGGCATCGTCCTCCACGAGGGCGACATCGCCGAGATGAAGACAGGCGAGGGGAAGACGTTCGTCGCCTCGACGGCGCTGTACCTGAACGCGCTGCCCGGCAACGGCGTCCACCTCGTCACCGTCAACGACTACCTCGCCAGGCGCGACGCGGAATGGAACAGGGGCGTCTTCGAGCGTCTCGGGATGACCGTCGAGGCGATCCAGAACATGATGCCGTTCGACGAGCGCAAGCGGGCCTACGAGGCCGACGTCACCTACGGCACGAACTCCGAGTTCGGCTTCGACTACCTGCGCGACAACATGGCCGTGGCGCTCGACAACATCGTCCAGCGCAGCCATGCCTACGCGATCGTCGACGAGGTCGACTCGATCCTGATCGACGAGGCCCGCACGCCCTTGATCATCTCGGGCGAGCCCGAGACCGCGGCGCGCACCTACTACGACTTCGCACGGATCGTTCGCGAGCTGCGGGGAGCGCCTGCGACGCGCAAGGCCGCGAAGGGCGAGGACGAGACCGAGCTCTCCGGCGCCGACTACCTCTACGACGAGAAGCACAAGACCGTGTCGCCGGCGCAGTCGGCCCTCGACGCCGTCGAGCGCGCGCTCGGGGTGGACAACCTCTACGACCCGCGCAACGTCCAGCTCGTCAACCACCTCACGCAGGCGCTGAAGGCGCAGTCGCTGTACAAGCGTGACGTCGACTACGTCGTCCAGGACGGCGAGGTCAAGATCGTCGACGAGTACACCGGGCGCATCATGGAGGGCCGCCGCTGGAGCGAGGGTCTGCACCAGGCGATCGAGGCGAAGGAGGGCGTAGCGATCCGCGAGGAGAACGTCACGCTCGCGACGATCACGCTGCAGAACTACTTCCGCCTGTACGAGAAGCTGGGCGGCATGACGGGCACCGCGAAGACCGAGGAGAAGGAGTTCGTCGAGATCTACAACCTGCACGTCGTCGAGATCCCCACGAACGTGCCGGTCGCCCGCATCGACCAGAACGACCTGATCTTCAAGACGAAGGACGCCAAGTGGAACGCGGTCGTCGAGGACATCGTCGCGCGCCACGAGAAGGGCCAGCCGGTGCTCGTCGGCACGATCGCCGTCGAGACCTCCGAGTACCTCTCCGAGCTGCTGAAGCGGCGCGGGATCCCCCACAACGTGCTCAACGCGAAGGAGCACGAGCGCGAGAGCGAGATCATCGTCGATGCAGGCCGGGCCGGCGCCGTCACGATCGCGACGAACATGGCCGGCCGCGGCGTCGACATCAAGCTCGGCGAGGGCGTCCGCGAGCTCGGCGGCCTCTACGTGCTCGGAACGGAGCGCCACGAGTCGCGGCGCATCGACAACCAGCTGCGCGGCCGCTCGGGCCGCCAGGGCGACCCGGGTGAGACCCGCTTCTACCTGTCCGCGCAGGACGATCTCGTGCGCCTCTTCGCCGGCGACCGCATCCACGGGATCATGAACCGCTTCAAGATCCCGGACGACCAGCCGATGGAGGCGTCGATCCTGTCGCGCCAGATCGAGGGTGCGCAGAAGAAGGTCGAGGAGCAGAACTTCGTCGCGCGCAAGAACGTGCTCAAGTACGACGACGTCATGAACTCGCAGCGCATGGTGATCTACGCGCAGCGCCGCAGCGTGCTCGACGGCGACGACACCTCGGAGGAGATCCGCAACTGGATCGCGGACGTCGTGGAGCGGAACGTCGCGCTGTTCACGGAGTCCGCGGAGCCGGAGGAATGGGATCTCGACGGGCTCGTCGCCCAGATGAACGCCCTCTACGGCTCCGACATCACGGTCGACGAGCTCCGCGAGGAGGTCGAGCAGACGCGCGACGCGATCGTCGAGGAGTTCACCGAGGACGCGCTCGACACCTACACGGAGCGCGAGCAGAGCTTCGGTGCGGAGCTGATGCGCGAGATCGAGCGATACGTCATCCTCCAGGTCGTCGACACGCGCTGGCGCGAGCACCTGGAGTCGATGGACTACCTGCGTGAGGGCGTGCACCTGCGCGCGATGGCGCAGAAGGACCCGCTCGTCGAGTACCGCGGCGAGGGCCACGCGATGTTCGAGGAGCTCAGCAGCGTCATCCGCGAGGAGGTCGTGCTGACGCTCTTCCACGTCGAGATCGCGCAGGAGGATGCGCAGGCGCTGCAGCCTGCCGAGGCGCCGCAGGCGCTGTCGTACGAGCACGAGACGCCGGCCGGCGCGGACGCGATCGCCGCAGCGGGCGGGCTCGCCGCCGGCGCGACCGCGCTCGCGCCGCCGCCGCCCCCGCAGCGCCAGGTCGTGAAGGAGCACGCCGACGTCGGGCGCAACGATCCCTGCTGGTGTGGATCGGGCAAGAAATTCAAGAAGTGCCACGGCGCGTGAGCGCCTGATCGCGTTCCCCGGCGGCCTCGCGCGACGCCGGCCGTCCGCGCCTGTCGCGAGCGCGCCGCCGCCGCGAAGCCGTCACGATTCCGACACCCATGCGTGACGCTCCCGCCGCTACCGTAGACCCAGGGGGGCCGCAAGCCCCCTCGGGGCGCGTTGGGCTGCGGCGCGCCGGGCCGGGACGTGCCGGTCGCGGCGCCGCGGCGGCGGCAGCCGGTCTCGCCGTGTTCGCCGCGCTCGCGCTCGCAGTCGTGCGCGGCGGCTGGGTGACGGAAGGCGACGCGGACGTCGCCGCCTGGGTCGCGCGAGCGATGCCCGTCTGGGCCGAGTGGGTCGCGCGGCCCTTGACCTGGATCGGCGGCCCCCTCGGCGTCGTCCCGCTCACCACGGCAGCGGCAGTCCTCCTCGCGCGTGCCCGGCGTCGCCTCGACGCGCTCTTCGTGGCGGTGTCGGTCGCCGGCATCACGGTGATCGTGGCGCTGCTCAAGTCGGCCTTCGGGCGCCCCCGGCCGGATGTGGGAAGCGCGGTCGCGCTGCCGGAGTCGAGCTCGTTCCCGAGCGGCCACGCTGCAACGGCTGCGGTGCTGTTCGGCGCGCTCGCGCTGCTGGCATGCGAGCGCGCGCCGACGCCGGGGGCGGCGCGGCGCCGGATCGCCGCCGGCCTGCTGCTCGCCCTCGCCGTCGCGGCAAGCCGGGTCGTGCTCGACGTGCACTACGTCAGCGACGTCGTCGCCGGCCTCGCCGTCGGTGTCTTCTGGCTCGGCAGCCTGACCGCGGCGCGGGCCCTGCTCGTCTCTCCGCCCGGCCCGCGCCCGGCAGGGGCCGCACCGCGCTTGCCGGTAGGCTAGGCCCGTGGCCGAAGCAGACAACCAGCCGTTCGACCAGCTGCTCGAGGAGCTCGGAGCCCAGCTCGCCTGGGTTCGTGAGTACCTTTGACCCCGTTTCGCTGACGGCCCGCCAGCAGGAGCTCGAAGCCGCCATGGGCGCCCCGGGATTCTGGGACGACCAGCGCGAAGCGGCGCGGATCTCCAGCGAGCACGCGCGCGTCACACGCCGGCTCGACCGCTACAACCGGCTCAGGCGCGAGTTCGAGGACGCCCGGGAGCTCTACGAGATGGATCCGTCGCTCGAGCCCGAGCTGCGTGCCCAGCTCGGCCCCGTCGCCGAGGAGCTCGCACGCCTGCAGGAGGACGCCCTCTTCGACGGCGACTACGACCCCGGCGACGCCGTCGTCTCGATCAACGCCGGTACGGGCGGCACCGACGCGCAGGACTGGGCCGAGATGATGCTGCGCATGTACCTGCGCTGGTCGGCCGATCGCGGCTTCCAGACCGAGTTGATCGAGGCGAGCCCGGGGGAGGAGGCAGGGCTCAAGTCCGCCACCTTCACCGTCAAGGGCGAGAACGCCTACGGCGCCTACAAGGCCGAGCGCGGCGTGCACCGGCTCGTGCGCCAGTCGCCGTTCGACTCGGCGCACCGCCGGCACACCGCGTTCGCCCAGGTCGTCGCCGCGCCGCTGCTGCCGGAGGAGGACGAGGTGGAGATCGACGAGGGCGACCTTCGCATCGATACCTACCGCGCGAGCGGCGCCGGCGGCCAGCACGTCAACAAGACCGACTCGGCCGTGCGCATCACCCACATCCCCACCGGCATCGTCGTGCAGTGCCAGAACGAGCGCTCCCAGGCGTCCAACAAGGCGACCGCCTTGCGGATCCTCATGTCCCGGCTGGCCGAGCTGCAGGTGGAGGAGCGCGAGGCCGAGATCGCACGTGAGCGCGGGGCGACGCAGGACATCGGCTTCGGGAGTCAAATCCGCTCCTACGTGCTGCATCCATACCAGATGGTGAAGGACCACCGCACCGGCTTCGAGGTGGGGAACGCCCAGGGCGTGCTGGACGGCGCCCTCGACGGCTTCGTCCGCGCCTACCTGCTTGCGAAGGCCGCCGGAAAGATCGTGTAGCCCGTGTCCGCTACACTCGAGGAGCAACCCGAACCGGAGCGGCCACCTCGGTCGGCTTCATTCCTCGATCCGGTGCAGGAACACGACTCTCAGCTGACAACCGCTTCGACGGCGCTCGCCGAGCCCGCTCATGCCTACGCCGACGTGGCGGGGCAGCCGAGCGGCGCCTCGATGATCGTGCTCGAGGACGTGCGCAAGATCTACGAGCCCAACGTGGTCGCGCTCGACGGCGTCTCGTTCGTGATCGACAAGGGCGAGTTCGTCTTCGTCGTCGGCGCCTCCGGCTCCGGCAAGTCGACGATCATCAGGCTCCTCTTGAAGGAGCTCGAGCCGACGTCCGGTCGCATCCTCGTCGGCGGCCGCGACCTCGGCCGCCTCAAGCACTCCAAGGTGCCGCTGCTGCGCCGCAACGTCGGGTGCGTGTTCCAGGACTTCAAGCTGCTGCCGAACCGCACGGCTGCCGAGAACGTCGCCTACGCGCTCAAGGTGCAGGGGGAGTCGAACGCGTCGATCCGCAAGAAGGTGCCCGAGGTGCTCAACCTCGTCGGGCTCGCCCACAAGATGGGCTCGAGGCCCGACGAGCTCTCCGGCGGCGAGCAGCAGCGCGTCTCGATCGCACGTGCATTCGTCAATCACCCGCCGCTCCTCATCTGCGACGAGCCGACCGGGAACCTCGACCCCGACACGTCCGTGGGGATCATGCAGCTCCTGCACCGCATCAACACGTCCGGCACGACGATCCTGATGGTCACCCACGACCGCGAGATGGTCGACAAGATGCGCAAGCGCGTGATCGCGCTCGACAAGGGCAAGCTCATGCGCGACGAGCGCCGCGGGGGGTACGAGACGTAGATGACGAGCCGCTTCAAGCTCGTGCTCTCCGAGGCCGTCCGCTCGCTGGCGACCAACCTGTCGACGACCGTGGCGGCCACGATGACGGTGCTGATCGGCATGTTCCTGCTCGGCCTGTTCATCGCCCTCGGCACGTGGGTCGTGTCGTGGTCCGACCACGTGAAGTCGCAGCTGCAGGTGAAGGTCTTCTTCGTCGACGAGGTGAAGCCGAAGCAGGTGAACGCCGTCGGGCAGTACCTGTCGACCGACACGCGCATCAAGCGGTACCAGTTCGTCTCCAAGGCGGACGCGCTGAAGGAGATGCGCAGGAAGTACCCGCAGCTCACGGCCAACCTGCCGTCGAACCCGCTGCCCGCCTCGTTCGAGATCACGCCGGCGCGGGCCGAGGACGTGACGGCGATCGCCGCCGACCTGCGCGCGCAGAAGCTCAAGGGCATCGAGAAGGTGAAGGACGGTCAGCAGACCTCCAAGCGCATCCTCCAGGTGGCGCGCGTCATCTCGGTCGTGTTCCTCGTCGCCGTGATCGTGCTGCTCGTGGCCTCCGTGCTGCTGATCGCGAACACGATCCGGCTCTCGATCTTCTCGCGCCGCCGCGAGATCGAGGTGATGAAGCTCGTCGGCGCCACCAACTGGTTCGTACGCGGTCCGTTCATGCTCGAAGGCCTGCTCTGCGGTCTCGCCGGCGCGTTCGCCGCCGTCGTGCTTCTCTTCCTCGGCAAGCAGGTCGCGCTGCCTGCCATCCTCGGACACATCGACACGAGCGACGACGTCAAGGCGCTGTCGTTCACGATGACCGCGCTGGCGCTCGTGGTCGTCGGCCTCGCGGTCGGCGCGCTCGGGTCGGGACTGACGCTGCGCCGCTTCCTCAAGGTCTGAGCCCCCGCGGGACGCGACCCCTCCCGGCCGGCTGGGCGGGCCCTCGGTTGCGGTCGCGCCGCGCGAAGGAGAAGGGCGCGACGGGCAGGACGCTGCGAGCGGCTACCCTCGACCGATGCCCGGTGGACGCAGACGGGAACGAGGGCGCGCGAAGCGGCCGAGCCGCGCCGAGCGCCATCAGCGTGCCCGCGCCGCCGGCGCGAAGGCAGCGGTGCGCCGGGCCGAGCACGACATCGAGATCACGCTGCCCGAGCGGCGCTCCGAGCCCGACACCGTGGTGGCGCACCTGGGCCCGACGAACTCCGGCAAGACCTACCACGCGCTCGAGTTCCTCAAGCAGCGGGGCAGGGGCGTGTACGCGGGACCCCTGCGCATGCTCGCGCAGGAGGCGCACCGCCGGCTGTCGGCGGAGCTCGGCGCGGAGCGCGTCGGTCTCGTCACGGGCGAGGAACGCATCAACGAGCACGCTCCGATCACCTGCTGCACCGTCGAGATGGCGCCCGCCGCCGGGGAGGTGCTCGTGCTCGACGAGGTGCAGTGGGCCGACGACCCCGAGCGCGGCTCGGCGTGGACGCGGCTTCTGCTCGGCGGCGAATACCGGCACATCCTCCTGCTCGGCGCGCTCGACGCCGAGCCGCTCGTGCTGCGGGCGTTCCCGGACGTCGAGATCAAGGTGTTCGAGCGCAAGCTGCCGCTCGAGTTCGTCGGCGAGCGCTCACTGCGGTCGCTCACGCCGGGCACCGTCGTCGTCGCGTTCAGCCGCAAGGCGGTGCTCGCGCTCGCCGGCGAGATCAACCGCATGCACCCGGGTCGTGTGTCGGTGCTCTACGGCGCCATGCCGCTCGCCTCGAGGCGCGAGGAGATCGACAGATTCCTCGCCGGCGCCTCCGACGTGACGGTCGCGACCGACGTGCTCGGCCACGGGGTCAACCTTCCCTGTGAGACGCTGCTGTTCGCGGAGACGACCAAGTTCGACGGCGCGGAGCGCCGCGACCTGCTGCCGTGGGAGCTCGCGCAGATCGCCGGCCGCGCCGGCCGCTTCGGGCTCGTCGAGCGTGGCCACGTCGGCGTGCTCACGGGCGTCCCGTGGGCGAGCGCCGACCCGGGCATCGTCGAGTCGGCCCTGCAGCCGCACATCCGGCTGCCGTCGGGCCACCTCGGCTACCGGATCGTCGAGGAGGCGCGGATCCGGCCGCGGCTCTCCGACCTCGGCATCGACGACCCGCGCCGGCTGGACGCCGCCCTTGCCGCCTGGCATCGCGTCGCCACCCGGGAGTGGGCGCACGAGAGCTGGCTCGCGGTCGAGTCGCTGTCGCCGATCAGGGGGCGCCTCGCGGCCGTGCAGCGGCGGCTCGCCGAGCGCGATCGGCAGCTGAGCCTCGACGACACGTGGAGGCTCGTCAACGCCCCCGTCGACGAGGACAACGCCGACCTGCTGGCGACGCTGGCTCTCGCGCTCGCGGGCGACAGGGCGCAGCGACCGCTGCTGGCGTTCCTGCTCGACACGGCGCGACTGCGCGATGCCGATCTCGAAGAAGCAGAGCAAGCTGGAAGAACAGCAAGCATCCTGCGCTGGTTCGCGTTGCAGTACCCCGGCGTGGGCGGCGTCACCATCGAGCGGGCCGCCGAGCTCGAGCAGGCCGCCGCCGCGCGCGTCGTGGCGCGCCTGCGGATCGAGGTCGACGAGCCGACGGTCGGGCGCTGCCGCTCGTGCGGCACGACGTGCGCTCCCTGGTTTCCGCTCTGCGACCGTTGCTTTCGCCGACAACGCTGAGCCGCGGCTTGCACGCGCAGGAGCCACCGGGCTCGGCGGCTCGCTGTACGAGCCTCCGGCCGGCGCGAGCATCTGCCCCTACCACGACGAGTAACGGCGACGAGGGGCGGCTGCTCGTCGTCGCCGGCCGGCCGTACGTCACCCGCGCGGGGAGGTGGAGCTCGGGCCCGGCGACGTCGTGTGCTCTTCGCCCGGCCCCGAAGGGGCCCGCGAGGTGACGAACGGCACGGAGTCGACCGTGCGTGTGCCGATCCTCTCGACCAGGCATTCTCCGCCGGTGGCCGTCTATCCCGACGGCGGCGAGATCGGAGTCTGGCCCGGCGGCGATCACGCCGGGATCGTGGTGCGCCGCGGGAGCGCCGTCGACTGCGGGGACGGCGAGGCGTAGGCGCTCAGGCGACCCTGCGAAGCCGTACCGCGACGGCGATCGTCGTTGCTCCGACGACGAACGCGATCGTGTTCGGGACGATGATGGCCGCGTTGCCGAGCGCGACGCCGTAGGCGAACCACAGGGCGAAGCCGATGAGCAGCACCGTGAGGTAGCCGATCGAGATGCCGTGCGACGAGCGACGTGCCACCATCGTGCGGATCTGCAGGACGGGGGCGAGCGCCATGGCGATGCCCCAGGACGAGGCGGTGACAGCGAGCAGGGTGGTGGTGGACATGGCGGCTCCTTCGGACGACGGGCAGGGACGAGGGCGTCCCGGCGTCAGTCGCGGAGGTCGCCGCGCTCGCGGTAGTCGCCGTAGAGAGGGCGCGCGACATGTGCGGGCGTGTGCATCGTCTCTACAGTAGCGCCCGCCGCGGGCGAGGAGACCCTCGTCCCTACACTTCCCCGCATGGCGAAGCCGACCGGGACGAAGCTGATCGCGGAGAACCGCCGCGCCCGCTACGACTACGAGCTGCTCGACCGGGTCGAGGCAGGCATCGTGCTCACGGGAACGGAGGTGAAGTCCCTCCGCGACGGCCGCGTGCAGCTGGGCCAGGCGTATGCCGACGTCCGCGGCGGCGAGGTGTGGCTGATCGGCGCTTCGATCGCCGAGTACGCGCAGGGCAACATCGCCAACCACGCGCCCGACCGCGACCGCAAGCTCCTGCTCAAGCGGGGCGAGATCGATTCGCTGTACGGCAAGCTGCGCGAGAAGGGTCTCACGCTCGTTCCCACCCGCCTCTATCTCAAGGACGGGAAGATCAAGATCGAGATCGCGCTCGGTCGCGGCAAGGACAAGGGCGACAAGCGGCGTACGATCGCCGATCGCGACGCGAAGCGGCAGATCGAGCGCGCCCTGAGAACACGCCGCTAGCCTGGCCGGCCGGCGGGACCACGAGCAGCCTCCCCGCGGCCGGACCCCCGGTACGGGGGAGCGAGGCTCCCTTCTCGAACGCTAGCGGCGCAGGCGTGACAGGTGAGTGGCGGCATTGCGCCGTCTTCGTGACGGATACGGCCCGCGGTCAGGCCGGCAGCGGGCCGCGCACCACGACGACGCCGGGCTCGACGACGTACCCGTAGCGGTCGTTGAGGCGGCGGATGGGCTCGTTGCGCACCTCGTTGTGCGTCTCGAGCCGCGCGTAGCCTTGCTGCCTGGCCCAGGCGATCTCCGCCCGCTTGAGCGCCCCTGCGATCCCGCGGCCGCGCCAGGCGCGCCGCACGCCCGTGATGTCGTGGAACGCGGTGTCGGGGCGCGCGGCCGAAAGCGACAGCTTGGCGTATCCGACCACCTCGCCGCCGGCGAGCGCCACGAACGTCGCCTCCGGCCGGTCGCCGGCCCCCTTCAGGTCGTTCGCGAGCCACTGCTCGAACGCGGCCATCCGCACGTGCTCTTCCCCGGGCACGTCGGGGTACGCCTCGCAGGCGACCTCGTACATTCCGTGGAGCGCGTCCGGCCGCTGCGCCCAGCTCGCGATCTCGATGCCCGGCGGAGGGTCGATCTGCGCGTGCGCGGCCTGGCGGAGATCGAGCACGAGCCTGGACTGCCGCCCCACCTCGACGAAGCCCCGGCGCTGCGCCCACGCGAGCGACGACGCGTCCGTCTCGTCGACCGCGGCGTCGCCGCTGTGCATGCCCCCCTCGCGCGCCCAGCGAGCGGCCGCGGCGAGGAGCGCCGTGCCGATGCCCCGTCCGCGCCGCTCCGGCAGCACCCCGGCCTCCGTGCGCGCGACGCCCGCTTCGGCGTGCCAGCCGATCACCGCGACGGCGACGCCCGCGTCGACGCCGTCCGCGCGCGCCAGGAACCAGGCCGTCGCCTCGGCCTGCCGCTTCCAGTCGAGCATCGTCTCCGGCGCCTGCGGGTCGTGCGGGAACACGACGTTGTGCACGGCGATCCAGCGGTCGAGCTCGTCCTCCTGGATCTCTGCCACCCCGATCATGCCGGGGACGGTAGCCGACGCCCGGCCGTGCCTTTGGCGAGGCGGTGGAGGAGGAGTAGATTCGCAGGCACGACACTCCGACGAAGGAGGTTTCGCCCTTGCGACCCGTGACATTGACCGTCAACGGTGTGCGGCACGAGCTCGAGCTCGCGCCGCGTGAGCTGCTCGTCCACGTCCTGCGCGAGCGGCTCGGCCTTACGGGCACGAACGTCGGCTGCGACACCTCGTCCTGCGGCGCCTGCACGGTGCTGCTCGACGGCGAGTCCGTGAAGTCCTGCACCGTGCTCGGCGTGCAGGCCGACGGAGCGGCGATCACGACGATCGAAGGCCTCGCCCGCGGCGGCGAGTTGCATCCCGTGCAGCAGGCCTTCCACGACCATCACGCCCTCCAGTGCGGCTACTGCACCCCGGGCATGGTGATGGCGGCCGTGTCGCTGATCGAGAGCGGCGAAGCGCGGGACGAGGAGTCGATCCGCAACGGGCTCGAGGGCAACCTCTGCCGCTGCACCGGCTACCACAACATCGTCGAGGCCGTCGCCGCCGCGGCCGGAAAGGCGTGAGATGAGCGCCACCGAGACCCGCTTCGTCGGCGCGCCCGTCAAGCGCAAGGAGGACGGCCCGCTGCTGACCGGGCGCGGCACGTACGTCGACAACCTCGACCTTCCCGGCACCGTCGCGATGGTCGTCGTCCGCAGCCCCTACGCACACGCCCGCATCGGGAGCATCGACGTGTCGGCCGCGCGGGCCGCCGAGGGCGTCGTCGCCGTCTACACCGCCGCCGACCTGCGCGACGACTGGAAGGCCCCGATGCCGTGCGCGTGGCCGGTCACCGAGGACATGAAGAACCCGCCGCACTATCCGCTCGCCGACAGCGTCGTCAACTACCAGGGCGACGGCGTCGCGGTCGTCGTCGCCGACACCCGCTCGCACGCGATCGACGCAGCCGAGCTCGTCGAGGTCGACTACGAGCCGCTGCCCGCCGTCGTCGACGTCGAGCAGGCGGCGCGGGACGGGGCACCGCTCGTGCACGAGGATCTCGGCACGAACGTCTCGTACGTGTGGAAGCTCGAGACGGACGCGTTCGACGCGGCCGTGTCGTCGGCCGACGTCGTCGTCACGCGGCGCTACTACCAGCCGCCCCTGATCCCGAACGCGATGGAGACCCGCGGCGTCGTCGCGCGCCCCGAGCCCGGCGGCGACGTGACGCTGTGGTCGGCCACGCAGATCCCGCACATCCTGCGGGTGCTCGTCGCGGCCACGCTCGGCATGCCCGAGACGAAGCTGCGCGTGGTCGCACCGGACGTCGGCGGCGGCTTCGGCTCCAAGCTCGACGTGTACGCCGAGGAGCTGCTCGCGGTCGCGCTCGCGCGCCGCCTCGGGTCGCCGGTGAAGTGGATCGAGGAGCGGTCGGAGAACGCGGTCGCCACGATCCATGGCCGCGACTTCGTCACGACGCTCGAGCTCGCCGCGACGAAGGACGGCAAGATCACCGCCATCCGCGCGAACGTGCACGCGTCGATGGGGGCGTACCTGCAGCTCGTCACCCCGGGTGTCCCGCTGCTCGGCGCGTGGATCTACGCGGGCCCGTACGCGATCCCGAACTACAGCGTCACGTTCACCGGCGTGTTCACGAACACGACCCCGACCGACGCCTACCGCGGCGCCGGCAGGCCGGAGGCCACCTACGTGCTCGAGCGCACGATGGACGCGCTCGCGCGCGAGCTGGGCATCGACCGCCTGGAGCTGCGACGCAGGAACTTCATCGCCGAGTTCCCGGCGCAGATCGCCTCGGGACTGACGATCGACAGCGGCGACTACCACGCGTCGCTCGACCGGCTGCTCGAGGTGCTCGACCTCGACGCGATCCAGGCCGACCAGGCGGCGCGGCGCGAGCGCGGCGACGCGAAGCAGATCGGCGTCGGCTTCTCGACCTACAACGAGATGTGCGGCCTTGCGCCCTCGCGCATCCTGGGGGCGGTCCGCTACGCCGCGGGCGGCTGGGAGACGGCGACCGTCCGCTGCCTCCCGACGGGCACGTTCCAGGTCGTCACCGGCACGTCGCCGCACGGCCAGGGCCATGAGACGGCGTGGTCGCAGATCGTGGCCGACCAGCTCGGCTGCGACCCGTCCGAGGTCGAGGTGCTGCATGGCGACACGAGCATCTCGCACGCCGGCCTCGACACGTACGGCAGCCGCAGCCTGCCGGTGGGGGGCGCGGCACTGTTCCGCGCGGGCGAGAAGATCGTCGAGAAGGCACGGGACATCGTCGCCCACCAGCTCGAGGTCTCGGCCGACGACCTGGAGTACGACGCGGGCACCTTCACGGTGAAGGGCTCGCCCGACAAGTCGATGACGATCAAGGGCGCGGCCTGGGCGGCGTTCGCCGCCCACAACCTGCCGGACGGCATGGAGCCCGGGCTCGAGGCGACGGCGACCTACGACCCGAAGAACTTCTCCTGGCCCGGCGGCGCCCACGCCGCCGTCGTCGAGGTCGACACCGAGACCGGCGAGGCCCGGCTCGTGCGCTACGTCGCCGTCGACGACGTCGGCACCGTCGTCAACCCGCTGATCGTCGACGGGCAGGTGCACGGCGGCATCACGCAGGGCATCGCCACCGCCCTCTACGAGGAGGCGATCTACGACGAGGACGGCAACCTGGCGAACGGCAACCTGGCGACCTACCTGCTGCCGTCCGCGGCCGAGCTGCCCTCGTACGAGCTCGAGCGCACGGAGAGCAAGGCGACAGACCACCCGTTCGGGGCGAAGGGCGTGGGGGAGACGGGCACGATCGCGGCCGCGCCGGCCGTGATCAACGCGGTGCTCGACGCGCTCTCCCACCTCGGCGTGACCGACATCCAGATGCCCGCGACCCCCGAGCGGGTCTGGCGCGCGATCGAGGAGGCACGGCAGTGATACCGGCATCGTTCGACTACGAGGTGGCGGAGAGCGTCGAGCACGCGCTGCGGCTGCTCGGCTCCGACGCGGAGGCGAAGCTGATCGCCGGCGGGCACTCGCTCGTGCCGGCGCTGAAGCTCCGCATCGCACGGCCGTCGCAGCTCGTCGACATCGGCAGGCTGTCCGGCCTCTCCTACGTGCGGGACGCGGGGACGCAGCTCGCGATCGGCGCGCTCACGCGGCACAAGGCGGTGCGGGACGATCCGCTGCTGCAAGAGCACTGCCCGATCGTCTCGACCACGGCCGGCATGATCGGCGACCCCCAGGTGCGCCACCGTGGCACGATAGGCGGCTCGCTCGCACACGGCGACCCGGCGTCCGACCTGCCCGCCGTGATGCTCGCGCTGGGAGCCGAGATGGTCGTCCGCGGGCCGGACGGCGAGCGCACGGTGCCGGCGTCCGCGTTCTTCGCCGGCGTGTTCGAGACGGCGGCGTCGGCACCGGGGCACATGCTCGTCGAGGTTCGCGTGCCGAAGCTCGGCGACGCGACCGGCTGGTCGTACCTGAAGCTCCGGCGGCGCGCGCAGGACTGGGCGACGGTGGGCGTGGCGGCTCTCGTGTACCGCAACGGCGGCGACGTCGTGGGCGCGTCGGTGGCGCTCACGAACATGGGCGGGACGCCCGTTCGCGCGCAGGCGGTCGAGGACGCGCTCGCTGCGGGGGCGTCGCCGGCCGAGGCGGCGGCGCATGCCGCCGAGGGCACGGCACCGTCGAGCGACACGGCGGCGAGCGCGGAGTTCCGCGGGCACCTGGCGCGGGTGCTGACGCGGCGGGCGCTCGACGAGGCGCTCTCGCGCTGAGGGAGACGGCGAGGGTCGGGCGCGCGCCGCGGCGCCCGGCCCTTCAGCCCTGCGCCGTGAGGGCGGCGGCGAGCACCTCGTCCGGCGTCGTGCCCTCGCGGCAGATGAGCCGGTGCCGCAGGACATGCGGGGCGACCGCGCGCACGTCGTCGCGCTCGACGTGGTCGCGACCGTCGAGCCGCGCGCGCGCCTTCGCCGCGCTGAGGAGGTGGATCGCGGCGCGGGAGCTCGCGCCGAGCTCGACGCCCGGGTGCGCGCGCGTGTTGCGCACGAGGGTGACGACGGCGCGGGCGACCGTCTCGGGCACGACGGTCGCGTCGAGCTCGCGGCGCGCCCTGTCGAGGCTGACGACGCCGAGCAGCGGCTGCAGCTCGCCGAGCATGTCCGGCGTCACGCCCGTGTGCGGCAGCCGCAGCATCTCGAGCTCGCTCTCGGGATCGCAGTAGTCGAGGTCGATCTTGAACAGGAAGCGGTCGAGCTGGGACTCGGGCAGGGGGAAGATCCCCTCGTGCTCGAACGGATTCTGCGTCGCGATGACGAGGAAGGGGTCGGGCAGCCGGTGGCTGTGCCCTTCCACGGTGACCGTCTTCTCCTGCATCGCCTCGAGCAGCGCGGCCTGGGTGCGCGGCGGCGTGCGGTTGATCTCGTCGGCGAGCAGGATGTTCGCGAACACGGCGCCGGGCATGAACCTCCGCTCGCCCATCTTCGTGACGTAGAAGCCGGTGATCTCGTCCGGCGCCGTGTCCGGCGTGAACTGGATGCGCTTGAACGACGAGCCGAGCACGTACGCGACGGCGCGTCCGAGGAGGGTCTTGGCGCTGCCGGGCGGGCCCTCGATGAGCACGTGGCCGCGGGCGAGCGCCGCGACGAGAAGCAGCTCGACGGCGTCGCCCTGCCCGACGACGACCTTGCCGATCTCTTCGCGCACGCGGTCACGCAGGGTGATCAGGTTCTCGTACGGTGCGGCCGTGACGTGCGCCATGCGTCCCTCCCACGAAGTCGCTCCCGCTTCCACGATACTTCCACGTCGAGCGCTTGTCTCGCCCGGGGCGCGCGGCCGCTACGATGCGGGGGAACATGACATACGGGGGCGACCTGGTTTCGACGTGGTCGGTTCTCCGGCAGAGCTGCGAGTCGAGGTCCCCGGTCGGCCTCGTTAATCCACCGGGAACAAACGCAAGTGCGAAGAACGATCTCGCACTCGCCGCCTAGTCACTGACTAGGTAAGGCGACGTCCCGCCTGGCTGGGCCCGAGGCCAGGGCCGGGGCGCCAACGATCGGGCTCGGCGCGGCGGGAGTGCCAATCGCCCAAGGCGCGACGGCAAAGGATGGCTGGCCCGTCGGTAGGGAGTCCGCCACCGGCCGCCGGGCGAGATGCAAGCGCGGACTACGCTCGTAGAAGCTCTGTCCGGTGCGTCCGCGGACGCGGGTTCGATTCCCGCCGCCTCCATCATCGGCTTGAAATAGCGGTATCGGGAATGTCGCCGGAGGAACACTTACTCGGACTCCTCCTTAGCGCGCAGCGACCTGGCGAACGCGTCCATCGCGCGCTCCATATCCTCAGGCGAGTAGTTGCCATACAGCGCGATCGTGGTCGACGGGTCAGCGTGGCCGAGGAGTTGCTGCACCGTGCCCATGTCCGGGTAAGCGCGGCGGACGTCCTGCGCGAACGTGTGGCGGGCGCGGTGCATGTTCATGCCCGACGTGACTCCCGCGCCGACGAGACCTGCCTGCCTTAGCATGCGGTACCACCAGCGATGCACGGTGTTCATCGCGCACGGGTGCTTCGGGTTCGCCCAGTAGATCTGCCCTGCAGGAGTTCGCTTCTCCGGGTACAGCAGGTAGTCGTCGGGTTCGGGCCTGCGGCCGACGAAGGCGAGGTCGTCGAGTAGGTACTCCTCGGCTGCGAGCACGATCCGTCCGCGAATCGGGATCGTCCGTTCCTTCGCGCCCTTGCCGTAGACGATGAGGTTGCGCCTGGCGAGGTCGAGATCGCGCACGCGGATGCCGCCAAGCTCGCGCCGGCGGACGCCGCAGTCGAGCAGGACGAGGAGGGCGAGCCGGTCGCGCGCGGTCGTAGTTGCAGCGATGAGCCGCGCGTCGACGGAGATCGGGAGCATGCGGGCGGCCTTGCGGGGCTTCTTCGGGCGCCTCAGCTTCCGGGCGGGCGAGTCGGTGACGTGTCCTTCGTCTTCCGCCCATTCCCAGAACGATCGGATGACGGAAGTGATCTTCGCGCGTGTCGCGGCTTCGCGCATCGCCCAGAGGTCGATGACGTCGCGTAGGTCTTCGATCGTGATGTCTGTGGGCTGCTTGTCGCCGAGCGTGAGGGCCATGCGCGCGAGGACGGACTCGTAGTCGCGCACGCTTTCGTCTGACGCCCCCTTCTCGTTTCGGAACCAGCGGCAGTACCTCCCAACGAGGGCGCCGAGGGAGGTCGCGCGATAGCGCTTGTCCTTCAAGGCTGCCCTGATGATGGGTGCGAGCTGCTCGTGAGTCAACTCGACAGCGGCGGCGCTCACGCCTCGCCTCCCCCAGCGCTCGGGTAGCTACACACACTTTCCACCGACGACCACGGGTATCTCACGACCACCCCTGTGCGCCTATTGCAGACCAACAGAAAGTTGTCGTTGTCACGCCACGTCCAGTCTGGCCCCTCGTATTTGTCCCTCCCGCTCGCGGTAAAGACCTCAATCCGTTCGGTGCTCACGCCGCCTCGCCTCCCCGGCCAGGAGACAGAGCAGCGCGTGAGAACCATCTGACGGCGAGATCGTGCTGACGACGAGCCTCCTGCTCGCGTCTCGCCGCCGATTCCCACGCGATGCCATCGTCCAGGAACGCCATCGTCTCGAAGTACCAGGGCGGGGACTCCACCCGTGCAGACGACTCCCGGTAGATCGTCGAGACCCATCCGCCGGGCACCGGAGTCTTCCACGGCCGTGGATGCTCGGCCGCGCTCACGCCGCCTCGCCTCCTCTTTGAGCACACAGGGCAGCGTGATCGATCCCGAGAGCGGCAAGAAGTGCGTCCCTCTCCACCATCATCGGCCCGAACGGCGCACCGTCCTCGCCGACATACCCATACGTGTGCTGCGCGTCGAGCATCACAGCCTTTACAGCGGCCAGCGCCTCCCGCAACTCGTCCCGCTCGCGCTCCGCCTCGGCGAGACGGGCCTCGATCCGTTCCAGCGCTAGATGCGCCCACTCCACTCCACGCCGACCAAGCTCATTCGCAACCGTGTCGAAATCGCTCACGCCGCCTCGCCTCCCTTGGCCTCTCGGATCAGGGCGCACCATTTAGCGGTCGTGCGTGGCGTTCTGTGCCCGGGCGATCTCGTCTCGACCATCCCGACCACGAGCACGCGAGCGTCTCCCCAGTACTGCCTTCGCAGCCGCTCCAGCTCGCACTTGGCATCGTCGTGCGTGTAGCCATAGAGCGGCACATACCGGTCGATGATCTCGATCGTCACGCCGCCTCGCCTCCCCACCGACCGCCAAGCTCCGCCTCCGACTCCTCCCGCGCGATCAGCTCGTCCCGGCGTGCCTCCAGCTCGCGCACCCGGGCGCGCCGGCGCTCCAGGCTCGCCTGCCACTCCGCCCTGTCAGTCACGCGGCCGTCCAACTCCGCCCACTCCGACCGGCGCACCCACTCGGCCTCAGCGTCCAACTCGGACTGCACGTCCGCGATCTCACGCCGCCAGCCGGTCACCTCAGGCCCCCGATGAGCTTGATCGCCGCGCCGAAGTTGTCGCTGATGTCGACGGGCTCGCCGAGCGACTCGTGGTAGTCGTCGAGGACGGACGCCCGCTCCTCCGGCGTCGCCGCCCACAGGTACGGCTGCTCGAACGCGACGGCGGCCTTGATGCCGCGCGCCATCCGGCGCGTCTCCTCGGCCACCTCGTCCTCCTCCCACACGCGGCCGCTGCGATCGGAATCTGTCCAGTCGCCGTAGTGCGAGCAGTCGAACCCGTACACCATCGAGCCGTCCGTGTCCTCCCTCGCGTACGTGATGCCGCCGTGCACGGGCACGAACGTCAGGATGCCGTCGTACCCGTCCTCTGCGACCGGCCGGCGCGGGAAGCGCGCGTAGCCGCAAAGATGTCCCATCCTGCTGTGGCGGACGACGCTCATCGTGACGCCGTCCTCCTCCCACACTCGCAGCGCAGACCCTTCCGGGTATCCGCTCATCTCGTCCTCCTCATCGCTTGTGCGACCCCGGGCGCTTCGTGCCCTTCTGCTTCTCGGCGGGCATCGCGTCCCACTGGCGGCGGCGCAACTCCAGCCTCGTGAGCGGACGCTTGCGGCCGCCCCTCGTGCGATCGGCCATCAGAACGGTGCCTCCTCTCCGACGTCGGCGTCGCCTGCCTCCTCGGCGGGCCCGACACGGAACGTCGTGTACGCGGCCCCGGGCCGCATGAACTCGGCGAGCGTCTCGACCGGAAAACCCGCCGCCTCCGCCGCCTTGAGCGAGAACGACGGCGACCGCCGCACGTCCGTGCGGCGCACAGACCACGGGCCGATCGTGTTGTCCCCCGGCTCCGTCACCTCGAGCAGCACAGCTTCGGCGTCGCGCTTCTCCTCCTCGAGCGCCTTGATCTCCTGCTCGTGCGAGCGGATCGCACCCTTGACGGCCGCCAGCCGTGCCGCAGCGCCGAGCGCGGCCGGTTCCGAGACGACGCGGGCGGCAGGCGGCTGCCAACCGGCGAAGCACACGGACGCGAACGGGCACATGCGGCCGCGCGCCTGCGACGGCTTCGTGCAAGGCCGGTACTCGTGCCCGTGAGGCTCGAGGTCGCCGCCCGCTACACCAGCGACGATCGCCTGCCGCTCCTGCTCGACCTGCTCGCGGTCGTCGTCGGCCAGCCGCACCGTGTAGATGTCGGCCGGCTTCATGCGGTTCGGGTCGAGCATGTACAGGTGCCCCTGCTCGGCCTCCGGGTGGTAGGCGCCGTAGATGCGCAGCTGGCGGCAGCCGAACGAAAACGTGTCCGAGTTCGGGTACGGCGCGGTCGTCGACTTCACCTCGATCAGCGCGCGGTCGGGGATCAGGTAGCCGTCCGCGTGCCCCTCGCCGATCCCGTCGATCGGGATCACAACCTGACGCTCGACGTTGTCGCGGCCGTGGCGCGCTACGACCTGCCGCATCACGATCTCCTCGAACACCTGGCCGCGGAAAAACCACTCGGACGTCTCGGGCGGCAGCTCCTCCTCCCGCTCGCCGCGCCCCTGCAGGATCGCGGCCGTCACGCAGCGCGCCCACAAGGACGGGCGGATGCCGGTCAGTGTCTTCATGCCGCCGGCTCCCCAAACGGGATGCCGTCGTCGTCGTCGTCGTCCATGACGTCGCCGGTCAGCACCTCTTCCGGCTCCGACGGGTCGACATGCGGCAGGCTGTCGAGCCCGGACGGCGAAAACGAAATCTCAGCGTCGGAGGCTGAGATCACACGCTCGCCGCGCTCGTCGAGGTCGTGCAACGGCAGCTGCTTGAACAACCTGCGCCCGACCGTCTTGCGCGCCATCTCCGCCCACCACTTCACCCACGGCCCGTACTCGGAGGTGGCGGCGCGCGACACCTTGCGCACCTCCTCGATCTCCTGCCGCGACATCACCTCCACGTACTTGCGGCCGAGCTTGTCCGTCGCGACCGCGTAGGCGCCGATCGGCTCGCCGCGGTCCTCGCCCAGTGCCGGCGGCACGTGCAGGACGCGCGGCTCGAAGCCGAGCTCCCACTCGAACTTGTCGCGCTCGTAGACGACGGCCGTCTCGATCTTGATGCCGTACTCGGCCGCGATCTTGCGCAGGCCGCCGATCATCGGCAGGTACTGCACGACGTCGGTGCCCTTCGCGCGGAAGACGACGAGCGCCGCCTCCCGCCCGTCCGGTAGCAATCCGTCCTGGGCGCAGCGGATGACGGCGTTGTAGAGCGACTGCCGTGTGCCCTTCACGACGTCCGGGTTCTGCTGGATCGCCGTGAGGGTCGTGCGGACGAACCGGGCGGGCGTCACCCCGTCGGGAAGCGCCTGCACGATCTTGGCCTCGAACTCCTTGGACGCGATCGTCGTACACACCTCGGCGACGGGATCGCGACGTGCCACTGCTGTGCTCATGCTCCCTCCTTCGGTAGCCGGTCGACGCGGACGGAGTGCTGCCCGCTGTCCCACGCGAACACGTAGCCGCCGCAGCAGAATCGGCCGGGCTCGTCGGTTTTCGCGCCGACCCACTCCTGCCGCTCGACCCGCTCCATTGCCGCCCGCGCCGCCGACACGATCTCGTCCAGGTCGTCGATCGTCCGCCGCACGTCGAGGCCGAGTTGCTCGAGCACCGCAAGCATGTAGCGGGCGTTACCGATCGCCTGCAGGTGCTCGCGCTCGAGCGTCACCCTCACCGGGGCGGTCACGACGACCCCCAGTCCGGCAGGTCGACCTTCCGCGACCGCAAGGATTCCGCGACCCCATCCCTCCGGTAAGGGATGTAGAGGATGCCTTCGCCGGTCAGCCTCACCCTGGCGCGGTTGTAGCCTCGCTCCCCTAGCGACCTGGCGATCGGTGCCGGAATCACCACCTGGACCGGGCCGCCCTTCTTCCTCGGCGTCATCGCAACGTCCCACTCCTGGACGCTCACAGCCGCCTCCCTCCGGTCATCCGCCACAGCGTCCTCTCGACCAGCCGCGAAGACCGGCGGCGCTCATCCCACGACCGCCACTCCGCGACCGCGAGCGTGAACGCGAGCAGCACGAGCGCGGCGACCGCGGCGAGCGCGTCCCACCCGGTCACGACTCCGCCTTCCCGGCAGCGACCAGGCGGGCGTACGTGGCCGTGATCTCGTCCCGATCGTGCGTCGAGTAGAGATTCACGCCGACCGGCCCGAACGACTTGCGGCCGTAGAGCCAGTGCTCGCCGTCGTAGTGTATGAGATGTACCTCGTCGAGGTCGACCTGCTCGAACACGCCGGGCGGCAGATGATGGACGTTGACGACCGTGTACCGCTTGCCGCCGAGACCCTCGGCGAACCGTGCCGCCGCCGCGTACCAGAGGAACGGGTCGCCGACGGTCAGCTCGGCAGCCTCCTGCCCCGTGTGTGTGTCGGCGCTCACGACTGCACCTGCCGCTCGCGCGCCAGCGAGATCTCGAGCGCCACGGCGTCACCGCTGAGCGTCCGCCGCCAGTGGTAGTGCCGGGTAGCACTCATCCGTCCGTCGTCCCGCACGACAGGTGCGAGCGACCACTCGACGAGCCCGCGGTCCACGAGTGCGCGAAACGTCGTGCTGCTGACCGCGTAAGCCACGGCCAGCCTGAACCCGTGCTCGTATCCGGGCACCCGGAGCAGCAGATCCTCCATCGCCCTCGACAGCGGCCTCACCCGCTGCTTCGTGTCAGAGCCCATTGGTAGGCTCCTTTCCGGGGGTGCTCGCGCGAACCTGGGCAGGCTTGCGAGCACCCCCTGTCGAATGCCCAGAAGCCCCGGCCCACGAGCAGCCGTGGCAGTAGTGGCCCGACGCAGGCGCGCCGCACAGACAGCAGCGGCCCGCGAACACCGGCGAGCGAGGCGCGCCCGCGAGCATGTCGCGCAGCACCTCAACCTGCTGGGCCGCGACGGCGTGCTCAACCTCGAGCGCCTTCACGACACGCCGCGGGATCAGGAGCATCGGCTCGTTCACGCCGCCGCCTCCCCCCGGTCAGGAAGCACGGGGAGCCGACCGCGGATCGAGTCGACGAGGGCGGCGAGGTCGTTCAGCTCGCGAATCAACGCGGCCTCCTCCTCGTCATCGTCCTGCTCGATAGGCCGCGTGTCGGCCCCCATCTCCCGAAGAGCCGCGACGATCTCGGCCCTCACTGTCGGCCCTGGCGTCCTCTCTCCCGTCACGTACCGCCGGAGCAGCCTGCGCATCGGCTCCGGGTTCGAGGGTCGCAGTTGGCCGGCAAGCCTGCGGCCGCTGGCCCCAGGCGTCGTGGCGATCACGGACTTCAGCCGCTCGCCGTAACTCGCGTTGCCTACCTTCATGTGGCCAGCATAGGCCACATGGGGCCACTATGTCAAGGCCACCTGTGGCCCAACTTGTCCACCTGGCACTCGCGGCCACATGGGGCCATCATCCGAGCATGAGACAGCGCACACCAGCAAGGCCACTGAATGCATTCGGCCAAGCCCTCGAAGCCGCGCTCGAGCAGAACGAGCAGGACGGGCGCGAGCCAAGCTCACTGCGGGCGCTCGCGCGGAAACTCGCGCCAGGGACCAACGGCGAGACGAAACGCCGTACGCTCCGCCGGTACATGATCGGCGAGAGAATGCCTAGCTACGCCGTAGTCACGGAGATCGAGAGGGCGGTTGGTCTGTCGGAGGGCGCTCTCGCAATCTCTGAGCAGGAGCGTCTCCGACTACGAGAGTCAAGACTGGCCGAAGAGAACCGGAGGCTGCGGGCGTTGCTGAACGGCGCGAGCGACGAGGCTCAGAATGCGTGAGAGCCCTGTCAACCTCGGCGAGGAAGACGTCGATCGCTTGCAGCACGAAATCCAGCGCCGCCCTATCGCGGGCATTCTTCACCATGATCACCTGTCCATGCCCCTTCGCGTGGTTTGACGGCGTGTGGATCTGACCATGTCATGCAGCGCGGTGTCTAGTGGCCGCGACGCCGACAGCGATCACGTAGTAAAGGAGAGATTCGGATGACCGACGGATCCTGGCCGTACGTCACGCAGCCCGACCCTGCGCAACCCCCAGTGGTCGTCACGGACACAACCGCGAGCATCGAGGACGCCGTTCGAGCAAAGCCTGCTCGTCCGTCGGGAGGCATCCCCAAGTGGGAGGCGGACGCCCGAGAGCGCGTCAGGGCAGGTGTGCGTAAGTTCTCGAAGCCGCTCGGGGACCTCGTCGCACGCGACGCGAACGAAGGCGACACCAGGCTCCTGATCACCGACTTCCTGTGCGAAGCCCTCGGCTTCGACAAATACGCTGATCTCACAACCGAGTACGCGGTGAAGGGCGAGTTCGCCGACTATGGAATCCGGATCGACAAGGATCTCGTCGCGTTCCTCGAGGTCAAGCGCGTCACGACGAAGCTGACGACGAAGCACCTTCGCCAGGTCGAGATGTACGCGGTCAACGAAGGCGTCGAATGGGTGATCCTCACGAACGGTGTCGAATGGCGCGCGTATCACCTCAGCGGCGGACTACCGGTCGAGATCGACCTGGCGCTCGAGGTGAACCTGCTCGGCCCCGAGACGCCAGCGCAGAAGGCGAACCTCCTCTTTTACCTGTCGAGAGAGTCGATGAAGCGCCGCCAGATCGACGACCTGTGGAGAGCTCGTCGTGCGACGTCGCCGAAGTCGATCGCGGCCGTGTTGCTCTCTGACCCGGTGCTGGACGCCGTCCGCAAGCAACTCAGGAAGACGACGGGGCAGAACGCGGCGGCGTCCGACCTTCGCGGGATCATCCGCGACTCGGTTATACGGACGGAATGCATGTGACTTCGGCAGCCTGTTCACTCATCGATCGGAGGGAAGCGTGAAGGTGGTCGGATCATGGGTGCACGCTGCAGTCCCTCTCGCAGCCGCGGCCGTCGCTCTCGCCGGTTGCGGCGGCAGCTCGTCGATGAGCTCGAGCGACGTCGAGCAAACGTTCCGCTCGGGCTTCAACGCGCAGGCCAAGGACGGCTACAGCGCCACCGCCGTCGACTGTGTGCGGAAGCAGGGCAACGAGTACACGTGCCTCGCGACGATCGTTGACACGAACGCCGAGCACGCTCAGGCATCGTTCTCGGTCACCTGCGAGGGAGAGCGCTGCATCTGGCAGGCGGACAAGGTGAGTCCCTGAGCGTCGGCGGGAGCGCTTCTGACGCGGTCGAGCGTGCGTTGAGGCGCGAGGCCGGCGACGCCGTGGCGGACGCGGCGAAGCTGGTTATAACGCCGTCCGGTGGCCGTCGGTGGGACGACATGGACGTGATGTGGCGCGTGGCCGCCCAAGGGTGCTGCGAGGTGTGCGACCGCCACCACGGCCTGGTGCTGACGCTCGCCGAGCTCGAGGAGCAGGTGATGCCTCTCGGCGGGCCCGTGCACGGGTGCGAGCGCGGCGGCGGCTGCGGGTGCCGAGCGATGCCGGCATCACGAGCGTGAGAGATAGCGAGGAAGCGGAGAACATCGTCGTGGACGACCTAGGCGTATTTGGTGCTGCCGGCTCTGCCGTGAGATTGGTCGGAAGAGTCGTCGCGTTCGCGCTCGTACTCTCCGTGCCCAGTCGCTGATCCGCCGCGCCGCCGCCCGCAGCTAGAGCACGATCTCGGCGATCAGCTGAGGGTCGCATCCGTTGGCATGCAGGCGGCGCAGTAGCCCGGTGTCGGCGCTCGACGAGGCGAACAGCTCGGCGTCGAACGGGTCGAGTCCAGCGTCGCGGGCTGCCCGGTAGCGGAGCCGCCACACGTCGAGTGCTTCGCCGACCAGGTGGTCGGCGGCGGCGAGCTCGGCGTGTTCGAGCTCGCGCGCCACCGGACAGTGCTACTCGACGAAGGACGCCGAGTCGGGGTTGCCGCGCAGGGAAGACAGGATGCTCGTGAGTGCTGACAGGGTGCCGGCGAACGCGCCGGCGGCGGCGGCGCCGGGAACGTCGCTCCAGGATGCTCCGTCGACGGTGAGGAGGACGAGGGCGCCGGTGATGGTGGTCTGTACGAACGTTTTCAGTGCGCGTTCGGCGAGGTCGCGGAGGAACCGTCTGGACATCATGGTTGGTCTCCTACTGGGGGATGAGCTCGAATACGGTGAAGGCGAATGCGATCGCTGAGAGGGACACGGCGAGCGCGACGGTGTAGAGGGCGCGTCGCAGTCCTTTGACGTCGAGGGCGAGGTCGTGTACGTCGCCTGAGAGGTTGGCTACGCGTTCGATGAGGACGGCGGGTTGCATGGCTTCGAGGTCGTCGACTCGTCGTTCGAGGGTGCCGACCCGGTAGAGGATGGTGCTGGCCGGCTCATCGGTCATTGACGCCGTCCGCTGACGTGGACGTGGCCTTCGTGGCCGCCCTGCGTGTAGTGGTGCTCGCCGAGCTCGCGGCTCCAGATCTTGTTGCCGACGATGACATAGTTGACCTCGAGCCGGCCGACCATCTCGCGGAAGAACCGGCGGGCGACGGGGTGCTGGTATCCGGTGGCCGGGGTGAAGCCGAGGTCGAATGCGTAGGCGGGCAGGAAGGCGTGGTCGGACTTGCCGCCGCCGGGCAGCCGCGAGTCCGGGTTGTAGGTGCCGAGGTCGGTGAGTCCCATCCTGCGGCCGATCGAGTACGCCTCCCACAGGCTTTCGTGCAGCGAGCCGAAGCCCTGGCGCGGCTCGATCAGCGGCGGCCTGGCGGGAGGCTTCGGCGTGACGGCCGCGGCGTACTCGGCGAGCAGCCGGTCGGCCTTGGCGTCGAACGCTCCGGCGGCGCGCAGTCGCGCCTCGAGCCTGGGGCCGATGACTCCCGACTGCGGTGTTCCGGCCTTCGCGTGCGCCCGGTTGACGAGGCGGCGGAACAGCGGCCCGTAGGTGCGGCGGACGACCGGTGCGGACGCGACCAGCTGCCGCCACGAGCGGCCGTCTCCCAGGTAGCGGATGACCGCGCGCTTGAGCGCCTCGACGTCCTTGCCGCGCATGCCGAGGCGGAGGGTGCGGGTCAGGGATGCCACGGCCTACTATCGGCCGCAACCCGGCAAGATCAACTCACCCTCACCGGCATCACGAACAGGTAGCCACTGTCGAACGTCGACGAGGTGGCGTCGCCGCCGCGGCCCGCGATCTTGATAGCCGACGCCGCCGCGATGCTCGCCGTCCGCGCCTCACCCGACCCGAAGCTGTCGGCGCGGTTGCCCATTGTCTGCGTCTTCACGGTCGTCCCGGCGGCGATCAAATCCAGGTACTTCGCCCCCGACCCAGTGTTCGTCGCGTTGGCGCCGAACCGGCAGTCGTACACGCCCTGCCGCGGCACGGTGATGCTGCCGCCCGTGTAGTCGGTCGCCGTCGTCGACGCAACCGTCAGCGTCGCGCCGGAGACCTTCGCAGGCACGCCGCCCAAGCACTCCCACTTGTCCGCCGCCGACGAGCCAGCGTTGTAGCGGAACCGCCACTGGTAGGTGGGTGCTGTGAGCGAATCCACGAGCACCGCGACATCGCCGTCGGCGGGAGACGCCGGCAGCGTCGTACCATAGGATTCGCGCAGCGCCAACAGCTGGTCGCGGAGATGCGTGTTCAGCAGCGCCGCCGTCAGCACCTCGCCCGCAATCCACGTCCTGGGGACGCTCCAAGCCACTAGATGACCGCCCGGACCGTCATAATGTCCCCATGTCTAAGCGACTTACATCCGGAGAGCGTCAAGCCCGGTACTACGCGCGACGGATGGCGGAGATTGAGGCGATGCCGAAGATCCCGTGCGAATGCGGCTGTGGGACGCTGATCGCGCCGGTGTCGAAGCAGCTGAAGCCAGCACGGTTCGCTCACGGCCACAACGGCGGCGGCCAAGAGACCCGTTTCAAGCCTGGACACGAAACGTGGAATCGTGGCGAACCCGGTAAGGCGCGAGAGGAACATCATCGCTGGGGAGGCGGTGAGTGGACCGTGAAAGGTGGCTACGTTCGGCGAACGATCACACCGGAACAGGCCGCGATGTGGCCGACGGCGCTCCGGCATGGCGGCACCTTCTCGATCCCCCGATCCCACGCCGTGTGGAACGAGACACATCCGAATGATGTCGTGCAGCCGGGTGAGCACGTTCATCACGAGAACGGCATCCGGGACGACGACCGGGCCGAGAACCTTCGGCGCATGGACGCGGCCGAGCACGAGGGGATGCACGGCCGCGCCGCGCGGAGATCGCGTGACGCTGCGGGAAGGTTCGCGGCGTAGTCTCATAGCTCAAACGCCGGTTCGAGCGGCACCGCACGGACGAGGTTCTCGACCTTCAAGTCGGCGACGTCTTCACCGAGGTCGGGCCGCCAGTTCGCGGCGCCGGCTGGCCTCGCGTCGAGCACCCGTTCCGCCCTCGCGATGTCCGCCGCCGGCGGGAAGACGACCGTGTACACGGCGCCACAGGCGAGGCAGCAGCCGCGCGGATTCTCAGGCCAGCACGCAACGCCCGACGCGCAGCGAACACAGTCGGCCACCCACCGCCCATCCGACACGTAGGCGGGCAGGACGACGCCCGCCTCGAACGGCTGCAGCCCCCGCTCGGCAAGGTAGGCGTCCCAGAAGACTTCGACGTCGCCGACGGTCGCGTGGACGCTCGCGCCACACATGTGTCGCTGGTCGATGATCGGCACCCTCTACTATCGGCGCCCTCCTAGTAGGCGACCACGGCGCCGCTGTCCAACGCGGAAGTGTCGACCACGAACACCGTGTTCGCCGACGCGCGCGACACGATCCACGAGCCCTCAACAAGCCGTGATCCCGCCGACACCTTCAGCCGGCGCTGCTCGACGTGGAAGCTGCCGGCCGTCCCGCCAGCCGCCTCCGTGACCGTCACCTTGTCGCCGAACTCGCGGGCGAGCAGCTGCGTGAGAAGCGCGGTCGTGCGGCCGTCGAACTCGAGCGACCGCAGCGGCGACCGCGGGCTCTTCGTCTGCGAGATCACGTAGTTCCCGAGCTCGGCCGCCTGCGCGTCCGACGCAAGGTAGGAGGAGACGATCGAGTCGCCGTCAGACGGCCCCCACAGGTTCGCAGCGGCCGCGTCCTCCACGACCTGGGGGACGCCTCCGGTGCGGGTGACCGTCACCTTCGTCCGCACTCGGTCGGCGTCGACGCCCGGGCCGACCGCCTGCATTTCGTTCGCGATCGTGCCGGCCGTCAGCTTCAACGCGCGCGCATGGCGCGTCTCGTAGGTCGCGACGCCGCTGCCGGAAACCCAGAAGACGCCGCGTTCGAAGTCGAGGAGCTCCTGGATCAGCGTCAGAGCGGTCTTCGACCCGTCCGCTGAGAAGTTCGCGATCGGGTCGCCGGTCGCGATCGACCGCATCGCCGGGTCGATCCAGCCGACCGCATCGAGGATCAATCCTATCGCCGCGCCGACCGTGGTCGGTCCGGTCGCCGCGATCGTCGGGCTCGTGCGGCGAAGCCAGTACAGCAGGTCGACGCACTCGATCGTGGTGTAGCCTGACCGCCGCCGGGGCTGCCAGCGAATGCGGCGCGCCCAGCCGTAGAACTGCCGGTAGGTCGTGCCGGCGACTGTCATGCTCACGCGCACCGGGTGGAGACGCGCGGCGATGTCCGAGTACAGTGGTGAGGCAGGGTTCTCGGCCGAGAACAGGCCTGTGCGGTCGCGGAGCACGAGCGTGCAGCTGCTCTCGTTGAGGAGGGCGATGTCGTCGGAGCGGCCGCTCTCGATGGTGATTTCGTCGAGGTAGGGTGTGATGTCGTCGTAGGGGCCGCCGAAGGCGTCGTCGAACGCGCTGATGCCGAGCGTGGCAGTGCTGTCCAACGCGGAGGTGTTGAGGACGAACGATCCGCGTGGGGCGGCCGACCAGGAGATCTCGGCCTTCGCGGTCGCAAGCGCGATCCCCACGGACGCTGCTGCAGTCTGCCGGAGCAGCAGGAGTAGGCTCATCCGCCGCCGCCTCCCTGTCCTGCGGTGCGGCCGGGTCCGACGGTGCGAGGCGCGGACGTGCGGCCGGACGTGGCGAGGCCGATGATCCGAGCGTAGGCCGCGATGACCGCGGCCGTGTCGGCCGTGTCGGCGGACGCGGAGCCGGTCGCATTGGCGGCGGTGACGGTGCAGCGGATCGTGCTGCCGATATCGGCGGTCGAGCACACGTAGGTGGACGTTGTCGCGCCCGAGATCGCCACGCCGTTGCGCCGCCACTGGTAGGCGAACGTCGACGGCGAGCCCGTCCAAGTGCCGATGCTCGCCACTGTGAGCGACTGTCCCACCTGGGCCGCGCCGCCCACCGTCGGTGGCACCGTGTTCGCCGGGGCGGTGCCTGCGCCGGCGGTGCCGATCAGGTTGATCAACTGGTCGAGGTCGAACACCTGGTCGGCGGCGGTATCCCAGGCGATCGGCCCGTTCGCGTACGGTGCCGCCATCAGCCGGAACGCGCCTGCGGAGACGGCGTACCGCTCGAACGCGATGTTCGCCGCGCCGCCGTTGATCATGCCCGCCCACACGGTCTCGCCCGCGGTGACCGCGAACGGCGTCAGCACATCCGCGACATACCATCCGGCCGGCGAGGATGACGTGAACGCAAGCTCGGCAGTCGTGCCGACCGGCGCGCCCGACGGGTCTGCGCTCGTGCCGCGCCACACCGCCAGCTTGACCAGCTCCGTCCCGACGACAGCCTGCGGCTCGATGTAGACGCGCAGCTGGTTGACGGTGCCGGTCGTCGGCACGAGGATCTTAGAGCACCGCTGCTTGTCCGCCTGCGACCCGTTCAGCGATGAGCCCGTGACGGTGTAGTTGCCGCCCAGGTAGCCGGCAGGCTGCGCGTCGTTCGGGTTCGCGGGGCTCGACCCGCCGCCGGTCAGCTTCGCGACCGCGTCCGCTCGGGTGCGCCGCCGCCACACCCCGTCCACGTAGATGATCGACTGCTTGTCCGTCGTCGAGCCGCCCGTGTACAGGCCGACCTCCGTGTAGAGGGAGACGTTGTGGACGTTCGCCGAGTTGCAGTACGGCATCGTCTGCGCCGAATACTGCGAGTAGGCGGGCGCCCCGGTCCCGAACGTCGAGTCGACGGTGCCGGTCGTGTCAATCCAGTATTCGATCGTGCCGGTCGACGTCTCCGTGAACACGATGTGGACGAGCACGGAGATCCACACGTCGTAGACGAGCGTGGCGAGCACGTTGTTCGGCGCCCAGTTCGCGTAGCCGACACCGACGGTGCCGTTGCCGGCCGCCACCCTGCACTCGACCTTCATCGTGCCTGCCTCGTTGCGCAGGTGGATGGCGTGCGGGGCGACGCCGAGCGCCGCGAGATTGTAGAGGGACGCGGGATGGTGCAGCTCCCACACGAGGTTGTCGCGGATCGGGTTCACCGTCGACGGCACCCGGAACGAGACGGCCCACCAGTACTCCTGCCCGGTCGTCTCGCCTGTGTCAGACCTATTGGCGAGCGCGCGCACCGTGTTGTTGCCCGCCCACACGTCGCCCGGATGCACCTCGAAGTAGCCGGCGTGCAGGCGCGGCGACCGCACCGGCGATGACACGACCGCGTTCTGGTGCGCGGAGTTGCGCTCCAGCCCGGAGAACTTGCTGAAGCTGGACACGTTCGACGCGACGGCGTCCGCCTCGAAGTCGAGGTCGAGGTCTGTCTCGCCCGCCATCAGCCCGCCCCAAGCAGCAGCAGGTCCCGCGGGCCGGCGGCAGGCGCTGCCGCGGCGATCGACACGGAGTCCGACCGCAGTGTGTACGGCGACGCCGTGCTGCCCCGATACAAGCACGCCAGCAGACTCGACCCGAGACTGATCGCGACAGACACCGGGTTGCCCGCCGTGTCGGAAAAAGCTGATGCTGCGCCAAGCGTCGTGTACGGCGACGCGATCTTGCGGCTGCTCAACGTCTGCGCCGTCGTGCCGATCGCACCGTAGGTATCCGTGTGTACCGCGTACACATCTCCTGCCGCGGACACCCCGAGCGAGCAACGTCCGCCTGTTACCGACCCAGACGTGAGCGCCGTCCACGTTGTGCCGTCAGAAGTCGAGTAGAAGGCGACCGTGCCGCTGCCCGACGTGTCCGTGTAGCACATGACGCACGCATCAGTGACGCCTGCGGCCGCGATCATCGGGCCGTTCGCGAAAATGTCAACTGACGTTGGTGCTGTGCCGAACGTTGTGATCGTCCCCGGAGTCGGCGTGGCAGCGGACGGGTCGAACGTCACCGACTTCATCTGGACCCCCGACGTGCCGAACGAGACGATCGTCAACTTCGGCGATCCGGATGCCGTCCAGAATGCGGCAGCAGCGCCACGCTGCGTGTTGCTGCTCGAATTAGCGAACACGTTCGTGAAGTTCGTCGTGCTCCAGTTCGCCGCCGTGTCAGCAGCGCTGCCCGCGGCAACGAACCATGCGCGCGTCTCATACGTAGACGCCGCCGTCACCTTGAACGCCACAATCCAGTAGCGCGGATTCGTGGCCGTGTCCGAATGCACGATGTACGGGTAGATGACGCCGAGATTGGTGCCGCCAGCGTCAATCGTCTGCTCCGTTGTCAACGCCCCCGGAACACCGGACGCGACATTCGTCGTGATCGCACGGAAACGCAGCGACGTAGACGTCGAGTTTCCGCCCGCGTAGCAGATGTTCAGACGCCCGTTAGTCGCGTCGTACACCGCCGCGGGCTTGTTGTTGGCCGACCCAGTGGCGATAGTCACAGACGACGACCATGTCGCCATGTTGTCGTCGCTGTATTTGTAGACGAGGTTCGTGCCGTCGGCGTAGATCGCGTAGTAGCGCGACCCGGCCCTCACAAGGCCTGGTGCGTGGACGAACGGGGTCGAAGACGTGACGGTCTGAAGTTCGACCGAAGCCACCCGCTACACCTCCACGTACGAGACGCCGACGCCGACCGTGGAGCCCGCCCCCGTCGTCACAGACAACTCTTCGCCCACCGCCGTCTCGAACTCGAAATCTCCCTGCGGGGACGAGTCCGACCGGCCGCCGTTCGCGCCGCAAGCGTACGTCGGCGAAATCGCAACACCAGCACCAGCAGGCTTGCTGTTGAACGTCACGTTGGTGGCCGTGCCGCCCGCGTGCAAGCGCACGCTGATGACACGGATCTTCTTGCCCGCCACGGCCGCGACAAGCACGCTGTCAGTCGTCGACGCAGCAACGTTCGCCTTCGCCTTCTTCACGGTGACCGACGCGAGCCCAGACTTCAGCACGCCCGTCTGCGCGGCCGCCGAAATCGAGTCCGTCGTGTCCGCCGCCGCAGGCATCGTCGCCACCTGCACCTTCAGCCCGTTCGTCGCGTCGCCCGGGGCGAGCTGCCCGCCCCCCGCGGCAGCCAACACCAGCCCCACCACAGCACGAGTGTCCGTGCCCGCGCCCGTGTCAACGTCCGCGGTCGTCAGCTCCGTGTTCACGAGCAGGCCGTTCGCGTCCGCCGGCACCAGCGTCGGCGACCCGTCCGCCGAGTACGCCAGCTTGAACAGCTGCACGTGCCCGGTCGCGCCCGTGTCGTCTGTCGCGACCGTCGTGCCAGCACCGGCAGTGATTGGTATGCCGTCAGCCATCAGCTATCACCCTCCCTGTGTCTCAGTTCGTCAGCGCTCCGCCCGGTAGCTGATCAGCCGCCGCAGCTCAGGCTCGACGCGGCGGGCGAGCTCCCGCGCGATCGACATGTCGTCGCCGAGCAGCGTGTTACCCGACACGACGATGCTGACGCCGCCCCAGCCGACCGACGACACCATCTGCTCAAGCGCCCGCGTGAGAGACCGGTCGATCACCGTCTCCCCGGGGGAAAGCAGTGCGGGCACCGAGTCGCGACCCACGTACACGCCCGGCACCCTGCCGCCCTGCGCGAAGCCGTAGCCGCGTGATCCCGTGCGGATCGCGGTCGCGATCGCCGGATCCAAGGTGCCGAACAGGTTCCCCGACGTTGGCAGCCCGGCGCGCGCCCCACGCAGATTGTTGGCGGCCGACGCGACATCAGCCGCCGCGATCCCAGCTTCTCCGAGCGACTGCCGGAACCCGTCCGCGAACGCTGCTCCGACGAGCGCGCCCGCGGCCGCGAAGTCGACGTCATAGGAGCGGAGCAGCTCGAGCATCTGCTCCTGCGCCTCCGCGGCCGTCAGTGTCTCGTCAGCAAAGCCGCGCTTGATCTCGTCCAGGCGCGCCACGAACCGGTCGCGCAGAGCGTCCCGCTCGTCCTGGATGCGGGCGCGCTCGCCGTCCAACGCGTCGTCAGCGGCCTGCCGCTGCGCGGCCGCCTCCTTCTCGAGCGCCTTCTCCTTCTCGTCGAGGGCGAGCTGGGCGAGCTCGGCGACCGCGTCAGGGTCACCGGCCGCCGCCCTCGTCTCGAGATCGGCCCGTTTCGCCGCGGCGGCGGCGGCGTCGCGCTGCTCGCGGAACTCCCGCAAAGCCCGTTCCGCCGGTGTCTCGTCGCCCGACCCGAACTGCACACCGAACAGCGACACGCGGGCTCCGGCGAGCATCTGCTTCGTCTTCGCGTCGAACACCGCTGCCGCCTTCGCCGCGACCGTCTCGAACGCGCGCGCGAACACGTCGCGGCGGCGGCGCACCTCCTCCGCAGCAGCCTCCACCGCTCGCCTGGCCGCCTCCCGCATCCGATCTCGCAGTTTCTCGGCGGCCTTCTTCTGCCGGTCGGACTGGGAGCCGAGGACGTCGGCGAGGCGATCCTTCAGCTTCTGCACGCGGCTCGTGATCGCACTCATCTCCTGATCAGTGTCCGCCGACACGAGGTCGCCGGTGATCAGCCGGACGCGCTTCGCGAGCTGCGCCCGCGTCTTCTGGTCTGCGACCTGGCCGAGCGCTTTCGAGATCGCGCCGAGACCGAACCTCGCGCGCGCCCGCTCGGCAGGATCAGCGGGCGTCTTCTTCGGGCCCGCGCTCGCGCCGTCGCCGACGAGGCCCTTGGCGTCGCCGAAGTCGTAGGGCGTGTCGGTGCTGCGTGTGACCCTGGAAGCTGCGTCGCCGAGGAAGACGCTCGGGTCGCCCTGGTCGATCGCGAAGTGGAGGTGCGAGCCGGCGCCGGCGTCGTAGATGCGTGCGATCATCTGGCCCTTCTTCACGACCTGGCCGGGCCGGACGCGCACCTCCTTCACGTGAGTGATGAACACCTTTACGCCGGGGCCCTGGATCGTGATCTGGAATCCGAAGATGATTCTGTTGCCCGAGCGGCGGATCCCGTCTGTGCCATGCACATTGAGGACGAGCCCGTCGACGGGGCTGAACACAGGTGTGTTCGCGGCGGCGGCGATGTCGGTCGCGTTGCGCGACTGCCAGTCCGGTGCGTTGTGGGTGCCCACGCCGGGCCGGCCGATGATGCTTGAGCCTGCGAGACTCCCCGGAAGCGGGAACGCGGGAGCGCCCTGCTTCCCGACCGGAAGGCCCGCGATCGGGTTCAGACCGACGGCGCCTCCGGCGGCTCCGCCCGGGGAGGTGGACTGCTCCTGCGTGCGGCCGCCGAAGAGATTGCCGGCACCGAAGTCTGTGCCGAAGAGCGTCTCCAGCAGCGCGGACCCGAGCAGTCCCTGCTTGGCGTCGCTGACGATACGCGACCGCTTCCCCTTGTCAGACAGGTTGAAGATCGACAGGCCGATCGGGATCGTCCAGGGCGTGCGAGTCAGCATGGCGAGTGTTCCGAGGAGCCCGCCCGGGCCTCCGCCGAGGGCGACGCGCAGCTTCGCCACCTTGCCGAGCATGATGGCGCCGAACGCGAGCTCGGCCGTGTTCTGCCAGCCGCCGAGCGCCCCCGACAGCTTCGACAGCCCCGACACGATGTCGCCGACCGCCTTGCCCAGCTCGAACGCGAAGCGGGCCGCGTCACGGAAGAACCCGACGATCCGGTCACGGTTGCCGACCACCCACGAGACCATGTTCTTCAGGGCGGGCACGACGTGCTCCTCGAGCCATTTCGCGAGCCGCTGCACTCCCGCCGTGAACTCCGGCGTCCCTGTGATCGCGACGAGCCGTTCCATGCCGCGCACCGCCAAGTCGAAGAACGGCTGCATCACCGTGCCCGACGTCTGCGAGAACTTGTCCTTCAGCGTGGAGAGCAGGCCGCTGAACGTGCGCGACTGCTTATCCATCATCCCGGCGAACCGTTTGTTCGAGTTCTCCGCGAACGCGGCCAGGAACGCGTCCGAGCCGACGGCGCCCTTCTGCACCAACGCCATCGCCTTCGGCACCGACGTGCCGATCGCCTCCGCCAACGCCCGCCACGAGAACGTGCCGGCCTCGTTCAGCTGCATCATCTCTTCGGCCATCAGCCTGCCCTTCGCCTGGATCTGGCCGATAGCGCGGATCGTCTGGTCCATCGCCTGCGGGTCGCCGCCCATGCCCGCGACCGCGTTCCCGACGGCTGTCAACGTCGGGACCACCTGCTTGGCCTGGAAGCCGAACGCGAGCAGCTGCTGCGAGCTCTTGATCAGCCCGGGCAGCTCGAACGGCGTCTGGTTCGCGAACCCCGTCAGCTGGGCGAGGAACGACTTCGCCTTCGCCGCGCTGCCGAGCATCGTCGTGAACGCGATCGTCGACTTCTGCTTCAGGTCGTCGAACTTGAAGCCCGCCCACACGATCGAGCCGATGAGGCCTCCCGCCGCGACACCGCCGCCCACGACGCCGGCCCTCCCGATCGCGGCCGCCGCCCCCAGCATCGACCGGCGCACACCAGCACCGAACGCCGCGACCTTCCCTTCGTTGCGGCGGGCGGCGTTCCCGACGTGGTCGATGCCGGCCGAGGTCTCTCGGGCGGCGCGCACCGCGCCACGCGACACCCCGTCGAACGTGATCCCGACTCTAGCCACAGGACTTCGCCCGTGCGGCGTTATAACCGCCCTCTTCGCTGCGGCGGCCGGCCGATGCTACACCGATGCCATCAGGCCGCTCAGGACGCACGGAAGAGCTCCTCAAGCGGGTCGGGGCCGTCGCCCAGCCACGGGATCTGCTGGAGCTCCTGCATGGTGGGCGGCCCGTAGGTCGGCCCGCTCGATCTGCGGTCGCCGGACGGATCGCCACTGGGAAACTCGGACTCGGCTAGACGGGCGTAAGCGTCTCGAAGGTGAAGTCGGAAGGCACCCCAGGAGACGTCCCGCCACCACTCGGGCCCCCACCGGTTGACGCGTCCGAGCCAGACGAGGGTGTGGGCGAGACCGTCCTCGACGCGAAAGGGGTCGCCCCGTCGGCTGCCACCTCCCCCGCGTCACGCGCGACCCGTTCGCCCGCGGGAAGATCGGGGGCGGCGATCGCGTCCGTGACGGCCTGCGCGACCGTGTCGTCGCCGGCGACGAACGCGAGGATCGCGAGCGCCTGCTGCTCGTCGATCTCGAGGTCGGGGCAGTCCGGGGTGCGCTCGCGCACGACGCTCATGATCTCGTCGTAGACGTGCTGGAACACGTCGGCGAGAGCCTCGTCGCTGTCGCCGGCGAAAGCCAAGTTGAGGCGCGTCTCGAGGCGCAGCAGCCGGATCATCTGTGGGATCGGCATCGACCCGCGAATCGGCAGCTCGAACCGCCGGCCGGCGTGCGTGATCATGAGCTTGCGGTCGTCGGGGGCGATCGTGTCGAGGTCGAGCTCACTCATACGAGCGTCTCCCACTGCGCGGAGGTGAGCCCGTTGACGAGCGTGATCCGGAAGTCGTAGCCGGCCGCCTCGTCCCACGCCGCCCAGTAGTTCAGCGTCTGGCCGAACCGCCGCTTGTTCGCGAGGTCGTCGGGCTCGCCGTCCGTGTACTGGCAGGCGGGCATCTCGATCCACATCGTGTACGGGTAGGAGGTGGCGCCGATCATCTTCGGCGACTGCCAGCGCGCCCGCGCCGACCAGGTTGACGCGGCGACGAGGGCGTCGTAGTCGTCGGGGTCGAGGACCGTCTTCGGGATCGCGCCTGTCAGCTTGACCTTGTCGTCGCCGTGCTCCATCACGTCAGGGAAGTAGGAGGGCGTCGCGAGCGACAGCGTGCGCCTCGGTGTGAGCTGGTTCGCGATCAGGAAGGAGAAGTTCTCGGTCGTGCCGGACCCGGTCAGCCAGGAGAGCGACAGGTCGCCGCGGCGGAAGTGCGGCACCGCCTGCGTCGTGAACGCCGGCGCCAGGTTCGGGTCAGCGACGCGGGCGGCGACAAGCGCCTGGCCGGAGGCGTCGATGTTCCCTTCTGCGTCCATGCCGAGCTGGGTGAGGCCGCAGCCTTGCCCCTTCAGGAACACGCCCTCGTCGACGAAGGCGAGCAGCGCCTGGAAGGTCTTCGCGGTGATGCCGCCGCGCTTGCCGAACACCCACTTGTTCGTGCCGGTGGGCGCGTTGCCGTTGATGGCCTCGCCGCCGACGGTCGCGGCGTGGGCGCCGCAGCCCGTGAACGACGTCGCCGTCTTCCCCGTGTACGCGGTGGCGACGCCGCCCATGATGAACGTGCCCGAGGCGGGGAAGTCAGCGGTCGACGCGACGTTCACGACGGCGGAGTTGAGGGCGTTGACGCCGGTCGCGGTCGTCTTGTTCGCGTCGGTTGTGGTGGCGCCGCCGGCGGTGTAGGTGCCGGTCAGGCCGACCACCTGGAGGAGCCACACGAGGAGGTCGGGGTAGGCGCGCACCTTCAGCGTCAGGTCGGGCTCGTAGTGGTCGAGAAGCTGTGGGACAGCGCCTTCGATGCCGCGCAGCTCGTCGTCGCGCGACAGGAACTGCGGGTTCGGCCGCAGCTTCACGGTCTGGCCCGGCAGCCACAGCACGTTGCCGGACGACAGCCGGTATGGCGCCGTCGTGGCCGCGCCCTCAGGACGAGGGGTCTCCTCCGACACAATCTGGACGCAGTCGACGGTCGTTGGCACTAGGAGCCTGCGCCTTCCTCAGCCACTGCGGCCTCGTCGTCGGCAGGCGCGTCGCCTTCCTCAGCCGGCGGCAGCTCGAACGTCTCGCCGCCACCCATGTGGTTGTCCGCGACAGGGAGCGGCCCCGACCCAGCCTTCACCTGCACGACGTCGACCGGAAGCTCGAGCTCCTCGATCAACGCCAGGAGAGCCTCCGCGTCGACGCCGGCAGCAGCGGCGAGGCGCTTCACCTCGACCGGTTCGCCGGGAACGAACCTGCCCGGGAACCCAGCGAACGTCACGGCCTCGACGCCCGCGGCAACGGACGCGTCGAGCAGAAGAGCAGACACCTTGCTGGCCACGGCCTACTATCGGCCTCGGCCGCTCACAGCACCTGCCCCTTCGCGAACACCGGCGCCAGGTCGGCCGTCAGTCTCTCCGCCTCCGCCCGGATCTGGGCGTCTGACCCGTAGTCGGGCTCGTCATCCTGGAAGATGCCGGCGGTCGTGCCGCCACCCTGCACGCCCGCCTCGAGCGCGGCGATCGCCGGGAGCGAGCCGGTGCCGATCGACCCTCGGACGCCGGCGTCGGTCTTCGCGGTCGCGTCTCCCATCGCGCCGGCCCACACGGCCTGCGCGTACGCCTGCAGCGTGGCGAGCTCCTTCGGCGAGTCCGGCACCGACGCGAGCGCCCGCGCGAGCGCCCCGTAGGCGACGACGTCCTTCAGCGCGGCCTTGACGCCCGCGTCGAGGACAGCGGGGTTGTAGCCGCGCGCGCGGATCGCGACGTCCACCTCGGAGGAGCAGTCGACGAGGATTGCTTCGACGTCTGCCTGGTCCGGGTGAGCTCCTACGACGGTGAGGACTGCTTGCCAGCGGCCGGCCCGTGCTTTCACGTCCGCGAAGCTGGCGTAGGCGGTAGCCACGCTAGCCCCCGGGGGTTACTCGGCTGCGGGCGGAGTGTGGCCGGCTGCTTCGAGCGCCGCGATCTTGGCCGCGACGGTCATCTTCGTCTCGGGCCACTCGAACGAGAGGCTGTCGGCGAGCGCTTGCAGATCGTTGTGCGTGCTCGGCCAGCCGGGCGGCTGCTTGGCGCCGTCTGGCTCCTGCGCGTCGCGGCTGCCGGGCTTGGAGAGCGCACCCTCGACACGGTCGAACTCGTCGGCCGACACGTCGATCTCGTCGCCGCGGTCGGCGGAGCGGATCTCGCCGTCCGCGACCCAGCGGTAGGTGTCGACGCCGCTGACGACGGCGCGCATCAGGCGACGCCGGTGATCTTGACGATTGCGGGCGGCTCCACGACCGCGATCGCGGGCCAGCGGCCGGCGGAGACACGCTTGTGCACCGCGGGCTTGCCGTCCGGCTCGACCTTGACGTAGACGGGCGCGAACCCGGGGCCCGGGTCGTAGGCGACCCACCCTTCGGCCGGGTCGGCTGCCTCGTCAGCGATCGTGCCAGCGATCGACGTGTCGAGCAGCAGCGCGACGGTCGACGTGATCTGCGGCGTGAAGATGATCTCCTTGAGGCCCGCGAACGGGAACGGCTTGCCGTCGAGCACCTGGTTGACGCTGCCCTCGCGCGGCAGCACATTCTTGAGCTCGGTGTTGAGGAGGAGACTGTCGCGCAGGTTGGTGTGCAGCACGAGCGTCGCGCCGGTGAAGCCGGCGTAGCCGTTGTCCTTCGTCTCGAGCTTCTCCTGGGCGGCGGCGACGTCGCCGAGCACGCTCGTGCCGACCGTCGTCCAGAGCGCGGACGCGGCGAGCGTCTGGATGCCGGCCGCGCCCTCGAGCTTCGCCATCGCCTTCGAGTCGATGAAGCGGACGAGGCGGTTCGCGAGCTTCGTCATGCCGCGGTTGATGACGTCGCGCTGGTTGCGGCGGATCGCGAGGTTCGTGGCGCGGAAGGCGTAGCCGTACTGGCGCACCGGCTCGGTCTTCACGGTCTCCGACCAGTCGGTGAGCGGGAAGTCGGCGCCCTCGGCGACCTCGACGGGGTCGTCGTCGACGAAGATCGACTCGAACTCCTGGTAGCGCATCGAGCCGCCGGCGACCTGGTCGGACGTGCCGCGCTGGAAGAGGCGGTCGGCGACGAGCCGCTTGTAGATCAGATTGACCAGCTCGCGTGACAGGAGTGCCGGCTGCTGCAGCAGCGCCTGGACGGTCAGCGTGGGCGAGGCACCTGCGTACGGCATCGGTTACGCCCTCCCCACGAGGATCGGTCCTGTGACGGTGTCTGCGATGTTCTCGAGCGCGACCCCGATGACGGAGCGAGCATTGTTGATGTCGGCGGCGGTGGCGCCTGCTGCTGCGGCCTGCGTCGCGACCGTGCCTGCGGCGCCGGCGGACACCTCGTCACCGGCGGTGATCGCCCCGGCGGCCTTGAGCTTGAAGATGTAGCCGAGCAGCTGCACGGCGATCAGGTCGTTGGCGGCCGATCCGGTCTGGAGCGCGACCCCGACGACCTTCCGCGAGTTGGCGGCGGCCGGGCCGATCGTGCCGGAGCCGGACACCTCGACGAGCTGGCCTGCCGTGACGGCGGCCGACACCTTCATGGTGACCTTCGCGCCGGGCGTGTAGAGCGGGTTGACGCCATCGGAAACGGCCATCAGATCAGCTCCTCGGGCTTGACGCCGTGGCGGGCGGCCATGTCGGCCTCGTATGCCTTCGAGATCTCGTCCTGCTCGTCGTCGCCGTCGCCCTGGCCGTCTGCGCCGTACTCGCGGGCGAGGTCCTCGTTGGCGTCGAGCTCGGCTACGAACTCGCGGGCCGCGTCGGCGTCGCGGTCGTAGAGCTTCTCGAGCTTCTCGCGGGCGCCAGGCTTCACCTTGCCGGCGCGAATCGCGTCCTCGACGAACGCGTTGCGGCGCTCCTCGTGCAGCTCGCGCTTGGTGTCGTCCACCTCTGAGCGGAGCTCGGCGAGCTCGCGGCGCATGTCCGCGTCCTGGTTCTCGCGGGCGGGATCCGGCTTGGGCTCCCCAGCCTCGGCGGGAACACCGGCCTTCTCGAGCATCTCGTCGTTCACCTTGTCGGCCTCGAGGCCGGTCGCCTCGGCGAAGGTGCGGCGCTGCTCGTCGCTGAACTTGGCTGGCACGGGCCTACTATCGGGATCAGGGTCGGGAACTCCGGTCGACCGCAGCGCGACCGCCCGCTCGTAGGCGCGCGGCGCCTCGAGCCACGCCGCGGCCGCAGGGATCCAGGCGCCGCGCTCGGCGACGGTGACGCCGTCGGAGGCGCTGCCCGTGAACGGCACGACCCAGGCGTGGTCGGACTGCCAGTCCTCGACGAGCGCCTTGCCGTCGGTGACGTCGCACACCCAGAAGCGGGGGTCCATCACGTCGGAGGGGCCGTTGAGGGCGTCGGAGACGGCGCCGCGGAGAGCCTGGTAGCCGTCGGTGGGCGACCAGATGACGTCGCCGACGGCGTACAGCAGCACCGCGGAGGCTTGCGGGTCGTCGAGGCCCTCCTGCGCGTACAGCTTGACGACGTCGTCGAGGGTGCGGACGGCCGGCATCTTGCCGCCCAGCCACGCGAGCCCGGTAACGACCCAGTCATACACCTTGCCGGTCGCCTGCGAGGTGACGCGGGACAGCTCGACCGACCGGGTGCGCCAGGCGCCCGCCTCGATCAGGTCGGCGACCGTGGCGGGCACCGCCATGATGTCTGCGAGCAGCTTCGAGCCGTCATCGTTGACGCGCACGTTCTCGACCCAGCCGGCGGCCGGCATCTCGCCGTCGGTGGGGGCCGGCAGGCTGTTCTCGAGGAGCGTCTGGGAGGGAGAGTGGCCGAGCTTGTTGGGCGGCTTGAGCTCGTCGCCGAGTTCGCTGTCGGCCTGCGCCATCGCGCGCAGGTCGGCTTCTGTCCAGTAGTCGCCCTCGGGCGCAGAGCCCTTGCCGTGCACGGGCCCGCCGACGGCGAGGATCTCGACGCCGATCAGGTCGCGGGTTTCGAGGCTCACGGCCTACTATCGGCGGTCAGACCTGGCGCCACACGCCGCGCTCGAGGAACCCGTGCCAGCCGTCCGAGCCCTCGCTGCCGTCGCCCCTCGTGTCGCCGATCGACGGGAAGATCGAGAGGGAGCCATCGCTCTCCTCGACGTATGTATGGGGAGGGCAGGCGACGTGCTGGACGCCGCGGCCGTGTGGGGGCGTACCTGGGTCGCGGGCGTGCGGCTTCAGGAAGAAGATCGACTGCTTGTCCCCGGTGTAGCCGCGAACCGGGCCGCAGTAGTCGCCCGGCTCCGTCGGCCAGGTCGTCTGGCCGTCGACGACAGGCAGACGACAACCGATCACGAGCCGAACTTCTCGACCGTCTCGAGGCGGAACGTGATGAGCGCCGGCACACGCCACTTTCTGAACTCGCGTCCGTCGGATGTCATGTCGTCGGGCAGCACGTCGATGCGCCAGAACACCCCGTTGTCCTGGGCGATCTCGACCTGGCCGCCGAACGCACCCGGGCTTCGCAGCGCTTCGATCACACAGCGGACGTAGCCGAGCGCCGCCTCGTAAGCGGGCGGGATCTGCCCGTGGAGCGCCTCCTGCCACACGACGACGTTCACGACTGGGTCGTGATCGACCTCTGTGCGGCCGATCGTCCAGGCGCCGAACGATCCCTGGGGGGCGGCCACCTCGATCTGCGGGAAGCCGGCGGCGGAGAGGACGTCGTTGCCGCCGAAGTGGTAGGCGCTGACGTCTGGGGCGGCGAGCGCGACGGTGTTCTCGGTCTGTGCGTTGAACGCCGCGATCCTGGCTGGCAGCCCGGCTTTCAACGTCGCGATGGCGGCGCGCAGCAGTGGGGCGACGAAGGCGATCTCACCGGCCATCAGGAATGGCGCCGGCAGGATTCGAACCTGCGTCCTCCGGGTTATGGGCCCGGCGAGCTACCAGCTGCTCTACGGCGCACCTCTACTATCGGGCCGGCCGCGACCGGCGGAAGAGCTCGGCGACGTAGTCGGCGGCGGCCTGTTCGAGTTCGATCGCCGCGAGCGGCGGCAGAGGGTCGCCGAACACGAGCGGCCGTCTCGGCACACCGTCGCCGGCCTGGTGGTATTGGAGCACCGGCCCGTGCTCCTTGCCGGCGTCGTCGATGGTGAGCGTGAGCGCGTGCGGCGACACGGTGCGTAGTGGCGCGTCGGCGGCGCGGCGCAGCTGGCCGGATGCGTGCAGGATGCCGCGTCCGGGGTAGCGGCGTGCCTTCTGGAGCGCGTACACGGGGGAGAGCGGCTGCCAGCGCTGGCCGGCGAACTCGCCTTCGGTGTTGAACTGGCGGCGCATCCAACCGCGGAACAGGCGGGTGACGGCGGGCCAGAACGGCCGCAGGTCGGAGAGCGCGACCTCGATCAGCCGCAGTTGGCGGCGGGCGTCGGCGTCGTCGACCCGGATCGACCAGTCGTCAGGCACCGGCTACTATCGCGCGGACGTCAGGCGGCCGGCTTCGGCAGCCAGTCCTCCGGGTCGACGTGCGGCCGGGCGCCGTGCAGGTCGTTCGCCCACTTGCCCTCGACGAGGCGGGCCTGCCGCTCGGCCTGCTCGCGCGTGAGCCCGTAGGAGGCCTGCAGCACGTCGACGAGCTCCTCACCCGAGGAGACCGTGCGTGGCGTGCCTGTCAGATCGTCCATCCGAGCTGCTCCATGATCCTGTCGATCGCGCGGGCGACCGGCTCGAAGTCGTCGTCTTCCCACTGCATAGGGTAGAGGCCGCGGCGGTCAAGGTGAAGCTGGCGCAGCAGCGTCTGGTTGCCGCTGCGGGTCGCGACCCACTGGGCGTAGGAGCGCGCCCACACCTCCTCGGGGTGGAGGAGGTAGAGCAGGAAGTCGTGGTCGACCGGCACCCTCACACGCTCGCCCGACCCGGTGACCGCCGGGATCTCGTCGAGGTCGAGGAGAGCCAGCAGCAGCCGGATCGATTCGGTCTCGCCGACCGCCTGCCGCCACGGCTCGAGCTCCTCAGTGAGCGCGCTCAGCTCGCCCGGCTGGCCGAGCGCCTGGTGGCTGATGTAGTGGCCCGCCTCGTGCAGGAACGTCATGGCGGGCGTGTCGGCGGCCGCGGCGATGTGGATCTCCAGTGTCTGGGCGTCGTAGAAGCCGGGGTTGTCGGCCGGCAGTGCGTGGTCGACGATCACCTTCGCGGCGGCGGCGCCGGTGGGCAGATCGTGGAGGCTGCCGGCGGCCGCGATCGCGTCCTGCACCTCGCCTCGCGTGTACGAGTAGTCGGCCGGCAGCTCGAACTGGGCGGAGTAGGGGCGCCGCTGGTCCTGCGCGTGGCCGGCTGGCAGCGGGACGGCGCGGCAGCGGCAGCGGCCGCCGCCGTAGCAGCGCGGGTTGGGCCCGAAGTTCGGCAGCACCCGGAACAGCTCGTCGAGGGTGTCGTAGACGGTGCCGTCGAGCGGCCGGCACACCTCGCAGGTGCCAGCGTCGAGTACCGCCGTGTACGCCCATCCGGACACGAGGTCGGCGTTCTGCTCGAACGTCTGCGCGAACCCGTTGATCAGGGCCGTCGAGATAGCCCTGGAGGCGATGTCGCGGGCGCCGGGGATCTCCATCACCGCGCGGGCGACGGCCTGCTGTGAAGCGCCGGCGAGGTCGGCGCGCACGAGCTCGTCCTCGATCCGCACCTCCACGCCCCGCAGGTTCCGCGTCAGGTAGCCGGGCACGTCCCGGTCGGACGGCCCCTCCTCCACGTAGTGGCGGCGGCCCGTCAGGTCGTATCCGAGCCGCTCGAGCTCAAGCCAGCCCTCCTCGCGGCCGAGATCGTGCAGACGGTCGAGCACGTCGCGCATCGCCTGGCTGACACCCAGCCGCGGCGGCGAACCGGTCGCGACCCACACGAGGACGGCGCGGAGCATCTCGTCGTGGATGGCAGCGTTGAGGTCGTCCTTCGCGGCGGCGAGCGCACGGTCGAGCCGGACGACGTCGATCGCCCGCTCAGACTCGGTGAGCTCGCGGCCGACGAGCAGCTCGACCGCGACGGTCATGCCCAGTCGTCCAGGTCGACTCTGGTGTCGCGCTCACGCTGCCGAGCGACCCACAGGCGGCGCGCGGCGCCCCACGCTCGTCTGCGGAGCTTCCACCGGCGCCGCGTCCGGCGCACGTTCACGTGGTGCTTCCAGCCGCTGTGGCGCCTCGCTCGCACGGGATCAGGCTGCGAGCCCCGCGCCCTCCTTCGGCACGGTGTTGCGGGCCACACCGACGTCGGAGGGCAGGCTGTTGACGACGGCGGCGAGCTGCGCCTGGTCGAGTCCGGCGGCGGACAGGGCTGCGAGCAGCCGGTCGCGCGGGATGCCGTGCTGCTCAAGGTCGTTGGGGAGATTCGTGAGGCCGAGGAGGTCGCGGACGTCGTCCTGCGCCTCGCGGTCCGTGAACGTGAAGCCTGCCGGCTCGAGCAGCGAGATCGCGCGGGCGATCACGTCGATGTTGCGGGCCCGCAGCTTCGACACCGTCAGCCTCGGCATCCGGTAGTCGGCCGCCTCCCGGCCGAAGTTGACCTCGACGAGCTGCCTGACGACCTGGCGCTTGCGCTCGAGCGCGAGGTCTTCGGCGAGCACCTGTGCGGCCAAATAGAACGGGTCGGCCTGCGTCTCGGCCGACGCGCGCGCGCCTGTCTGGCCAAGGCCCTGGCGGGCGAAGTGCTGCAGGCCCGCCTCGGCGATCTGCTCGGAGCACCAGCGCAGCAGCGTCGACGGCTCCGCGAGCGACTGGGCGGCGTTCAGGATGTCGATCGCCCATTCGGAGTCGGCCTTCGTGCCTCCCTGCGGGACGGGCAGATGCACGTACGCGCGCTGGTGGGTACGGACGTTGCGGCCGATCGTCCGGGCGCGCTCCGCCCCTTCGGGGGTGTCGGGGTGCCATACGACCGGGGTGCCGGCCGAGTAGCGGTCCCAGCCGATCCCCGTCGAGATCATCAGGAGCTTCTGCAGCTTCCAGGCGCCCCAGGCGGGCCGCAGCAGCGACACGCCGTCCCACGTTCCGGGGGCGGGCTCGAACACGAGGTAGGACAGCTTGTCGCCCGGGATCGGCCGTGTGTTCGCGATCCCCTGAGTGAGGCGGGAGATGCGGCCGTCAGACCCATACTCGACCTTCTGCACGGACGCCGGCAGCCGTGGGGCCAGGCGGGCGAGCGGCCGCACAAGGTGCTCGTCGCCGTCGGCGTCCCGCCAGCGGCGCACATCGCCCCACACGAGCTCCTCGAACATGCAGCCGAACTCGAGCATCTGCAGCCCCTGCTCGAGGCTCTTGCCCCACGACAGGTCGAGCTGGCCGTCCTCGCCGTCGAGGCCGAGGTTCCACGCAACCATGTCGCGGATCACCTTCGACACGGGATCGGTGTCGTGCGGGTCGATCGACCATGAGGCCGACCGGACGGTCAGCTTGTAGAACATCAGCAGGCTCTTCACCGACGCCGACGTCTTGCGCATCTCGTCGTAGACGAAGAACTTCTGGCGGCCCGACAGCTCGGGGTTGACGTCGGGGCCGCCCTGCAGCATGTCGCGCAGCCACTGCTCGCCGTCGGCGCCCGCCTCGCCCCGGTCGGGCCCGGTGAGATCGCCGGTCGGCACGGAGGCGTAGGAGCGGTCGAAAAGGGTGAGACGCACGGTCTACTATCGCCGCCTGCTAGAGCGCCTGTTCGTAGTCGAGGTCAGCGGGCAGGCCGAGGTCGTCGTCGTGGCGGACGTGGCCGCGGGCGAGACGGCGGCGGCGTGTGAGCGGGTGCTCGTCTGGCGGGTCGGCGTTGTCGTCCGCCACGATCGCGGCGGCCTGCTCGTCGGCGATCTCGCCGGCCGGAGGGAACGTCGCGACCGCCCAATAGGCGAACGCCCGGCAGGCGTGGTTGTGGATGTTGTCCTCAGGGGTGGTGGCGCCCTGGCGGCGGCGGCCGAGCGCGTCGGTCGGCCACACGTTGTTGCGCATGTGGGCGGCGAAGTCGGCGGCCTTCACGCCGCACACCCGCAGCGGCTTGGGGCTGCCGGCGAGCAGCCGCTTGACGCTGATGATCGAGAAGTCGACCCTGCTTGTGAGGCGTGACGGCGGCCGTCCGATCGAGAACCCCTGCCGCCGGTACTGGTTGACGAACGGCTTGCCGGTCTCGAGGGAGCGGGCCTGGCCGGCGGGGTCGCCGACGCAGCGGATGTGGCGGCTGAACGCCGGTGTCGTCTCAATCTCGGGCAGTCCGAGCTCCTGCAGGTAGAGGCGCAGCTGCTGGGCGACGGCCTCGGGGGTGGCGCTGCTGCCGAACAGGTCGCCCATCTCGAGGATCCCGACGACACGCACCTCCTCGGGGGCGTTCTGCACGACAGGGATCGAGGTGGCGTCGAGGCCGAAGTCCCAGGCGAGCTCGAGCGGCACGACCAGCTTCCCAGTGGCCGCGTCCAACTCGATATCGATGCCGCCGTCGACGACGTGCACGTCGGTCTGGAACTCGCTGTAGACGCGGCCGCCGAGCGCCCGCTCCCGGTCGATGTCGAGCTCGTTCGCGACCTGCTCGTCGGTCTTCCCGATCACGCGGCTGTCGTAGTGGGGGGACGTCAGCCGGCCGGGGTAGCGGTGCGCCCTGGGCTCCCGCGGGTTCCAGCTGACGCCCGCCCGGGTGCCGGCGCACAGGTCGCAGCCGGCGGCGGCGGCGGCCATCTCGACGGTCGGCTGGTCGGCGGCCGCGACACCGGCGACGTGGAGTCCCTCCCGGTAGACGGGGTGCTCCGACCAGTGCAGCCGCAGGTACGTCCACCCTTGCGGCTTCTCGTCGCAGATGCGGGCGTGGAAGTTGTCGTCGCCGTTGACGGTCGACAGCAGCGCCTTCCCGGACGGGCAGGCCTCGTCGAGGGCCGCGTACACCTTCTCGCCGTGCTGCACGAACGCGGCCTCGTCGACGAGGGCTCCGTCGACGGTGTTGCCGCGGCCCGGGTTGTCGGTCTGGCCTTCGCCGTAGACGACGGCGCCGTTGCGGGGGTTCTCGATCTTGGCGGGCTCTCTCGAGAACGGCCGGAACACGAGGTCGCCGAGACCGGGCAGCTTGCCGCGGTCGAGGCGCTGGTCGATGTAGCGCACCTTGCCGAACAGGCTCTTGACGGTGTTGCGGGAGCCGCCGTCGTCGATCTCGCCGCCGTCGACGTGCATCGCGAGGAGCGTCACCTGGTGGTAGTGCACGGCCCACGCGATCGCGGCCGCGAACGCCCACGTCTCGCCGATCTGCCGGGACTTCTCGATCGCGACGTTCGCGAACGCGAGCTCGCCGGTCGTCTGCAGATGGTCGACGTCGATCCACGAGCGGATCGTCAGCTCCTGGTCCGGGAACAGGCGCAGCCGGATCGGCCGGAGCTTCGCCGCCCGTCCTTCGCCGAACTTGGAGGCGATCCACACGTGGCCGGAGTTGAGCCAGCCGATCGGGTCACGCGCGTAGCGTTCGGCCTGGGTGAGCTCGACGTCGCGCCGCTCGTCGGCCGCCCACTGCAGCTCGAGGCCGCGGCGGGCGGCGTCGAGGACGCCGGCGAGCGGGTTGGTCACCGGTGGTGCTTGCCCTGCCGGGCCTTCGCGGCGGCACGCCGGGCGGACCGGTCGCGCCGCTGGGCCGCGTTGCGCAACCGGGCGATGTCGAGGTGCCGCTGGTGGAGGCCGGGCAGTTTGCCCATCAGCTGTCGTCTCCGGTGCCGGCGAGCAGTCTGCCGGCACGGCGGGCGACGGGCACCTCGCCGGCCCGCTTTCGCCTGTCGAGCTCGTCTGCGAGCTCGTTCACGTCGGCGACACCGAGCGCCCGCGGATCCGCCGGCGTGGTCTTCTCGGCGGCCTCGACGGTGAGGACGGCCGCGAGTAGCGGTCCTGCGGTCGCGGCCGCGAGGCCGGCGGCCCAGCCGAGGTAGATCCAGACGGCGGCGATCGCGACGACGTAGCAGGTGCAGGCGGCGACGAGCGCCAGCCGGGGGAACGCGTTCGGGGTCATGTCAGCTGCCCTCCGCAGCAGGTGCATCGGTCGGGGTAGTGCCATCCGGGGGTGCCGTTTGGCGCTTCCGGGTAGTGGCGCCAGCCGCACCCCGGGCAATCTCGCCACGCAGCTCCTCGATCCGCTCGAGCAGCCCTGCTTCCATCTCCCGACCGGACCTGACCGCCTCGTCCAGTAGCGCTCGCCGCACCTTCGCGATCCGGGTCGACGCCCAGTCGTCCGATCGGCCGAAGCGCTGCCCGATCTCCCTCGAGCTCAGCCCAGCCGCGAGGTAGGGCCCGATCTGTTCGAGGATCTCCGTCACCTCCGCCGGCAGCCTGGTCGGGTCGATGTAGGCCAGGATCCTGGTCATCGAGACCGTGGTCTCGCGCGGCGGCGTCGGCGTACCTGGTGTCGACGACTCGCTTCTCACCGTGTCTCCCGTCCCGTTTGTCGAGGTAGTCGCTGAGCAGGAACCCGAGCTTCCAGGCGAGGTAGGCGCCGAGCCGGCTGCCGGAATCCCGCGGCCTGTAGTGGGGCAGCAGCTCGACGACGGCTCCGAGCAGGTACGCGAGTGCGTCGTCGTAGTCGCATGCCTCGATCTGCGCGGCGCGAGGGTTCCGGTTGAGCGTCTTGCGGCAGAGGCCCTCGACGTTGCGGACGGTCTCGCCCTGGTGTTCGAGGTCCCAGACGACGGCGAGCATCCGTCTCGTGTGGGTGTTCGCGATCGCGTGCATCGGCTAGATCCATGTGTCGAGGAGGTCGCGGCTCTTGCCGGTCAGGAGCACTCGGTCGTGCTCGCCCGGCCAGTCGACGTAGCCCTGCCTGGCGAGGACGCGGAGGGCGGCCCGGATGACGGCGGCGGGCTGCGCGAGCTGCGTCTCGAGCTGCTGGACGGTCATCTGATCGCCGGCGAGGCTCAGGAGCGGCGGGATCGTGCCGGCGACCGCGGCGACAACGCTGATGTGGGCGCCGCGGCCGAGCATCAGCGGCGCTCCTTCTCGCTCACGTACACCGGGGTGTCAGTTGCTGGGGCGGCGGCACCTGACGGTGCTTCCTCCGCCGCCCCGAGACCCGAGCGGCCGTCGAGGCGCGCGACCACCTGGTCGATGTCGAGGCCGAGCAGCCGCCCGTACTCGCCGGCCCCCAGCCGCAATCCCGCCCGAGCGTTCACGCGGCCCCCTGATCGACAGCGACGAGGCCGCCGAGCGCGTCGTCGAGGGCACGCATGAAGTCGTCCCGCCGATCGGAAGGCACGAATCGGCCGGCGACCACGAACACGGCCGACACGATCGCCTGCACATCCGTGATCTCCACCCGGTTGGTCGCCTGCCCCTCGATCAGCTGCTCGAGGTGCGCGTACCGCGGCAGCGCCCGCACCGCCACGTTCGGGTCGATCTCCGTCGCCGGGTCGAGCACGATGTCGCGGAGACGGTCGGTCGCGAGGACCGTCCGGGTGTTCCGGTCGGCCAGCGAACGCACCGCCGCCCGCAGCGCCTCCGACGCCGCCCTGTTGTCAGCGTCGGCGGCAGCCTCGAGCCAGCCGTCGCGCTTGGCCCACTTGCGGACGGTGACCTCTGAGACGGCGAACTCGCGCGAAATCCGTGCGTAAGACCGCTCGTCGGGGCCGAGGGTGACGTAGCGGGCCTTGGCGCGGCCCCAGTCGACGCGTGTGCGTTGCGGCGGTGTCGTGGTCATACGGGCGGTCAGGGTAGAGGTTTTTTTTTCGGAATCAAGCTGGCGTTCTGGGTGTGAGGGTGGGTTCGCCTGCTGGCCTGCCGGTGAGGCGGGCGATCTCGGTGGTGACGGTGGTGTTGGGGGCGACGCGCGGCTCGTCTGTGTGGACGTTGGCGATGTGGTCGTCGAGTCTGGCGGCGGTCTTGGTCGTGACGCCGCAGTGGGGGCAGGCGTGGGGGTGGTTGGGGCTGGTGGATCGTGTGCCGACGGCTCCGGCTGCGAGTTCGGTGCGGGGGCTGTTCGGGAGCTCGCCGGCCTGGTATTTCGTCCAGGCGAGGGCGCCGGGTTTGCGGCAGGTGGGGTCTGCTTCGAGTTGTTCGAGGAGCTGTGTGGCGATGTCGAGTCCTCGGCCTGTGGTGGCTTCGGCGATCTGGCTGTCGTTCCAGCCGGCTGTTCGGAGTCGGGCAGCAGCAGCGTCCGCGCTGTTGTTGGGCGCGGGCTGCTGGCTGCTGGTTGCAGTCTGCAGTGAAGGTGAAGGTGGTTTTCGCGCGCGCGCGCGAGGATTCGGAACCCCTTCGGGAACCCCTTCCGCGATCGGCTTTGATAAGCCGTTTTCTACCCCTTTCGGAAGGGGTTTCGGAACCCCTTCGGGAACCCCTTCGGGAACCCCTTCGAAAAGGGGTTCGGGTAGTCCTTCGGTGAGGGCGGCGTCGTCGCCGGGGATGGGGTCGAAGATGTGGGGGTATTCGGCGGCGAGGGTGGCGCGGATGCGGGGCGACTGGATCTCGAGGTATTGGCGTTTGGCGGCCTTGAGGAGGTTCGGCTGCTTCTCGACCTCGTCGTGTTTGATGAACGTTCGGACGAGCACCTCGGCGGTCTCCTGGTCGAGGATGACGAACCCGGCGCGGTCGAGTCTGCGCATGAGGTCGTTGACGCGGCCGATGGTGAGGCCGGCGGCGAGGCGGGCCCAGCGTGTGACGACGTAGGGCAGCACGCCGCAGTTGTTGATCTGGGGTTGTGAGAGCAGGAGCACGTAGGCCCATTGTTCTTCTGGCCCGAGGAGCTTCCAGTCGTGGTCGCCCCAGACGCTGCCCTTGACCTTGGCGAAGGCTCGGGCCATCTCTCAGCCGGCGATCCGGTAGCTGTGGACGTGTAGGCCGACCGTGTGCGTGACTTTCTCGTCGCCGTCGGGGCCGATGCGGAGCGCCCATCCGTGCTTGCCGACGGTGGCGGTGACGCGCAGCTCGACTTCGTCGCCGAAGCGGAGGCTCGCGTAGTGGTCGAGCTGCTCTTCGTCGACCATGCTGATCGCGACCTGGCCGCCGAACGCGAGCTTGAGCACGTTGGCGCGGCGGCCGTCGAGCTTGGGGACGGGCCGGTCGTAGGGCTTCGTGTCGAACAGCTCTCCGGTGTCGGGGTCGACGCCGTGAGCGCGTGCCATGACGTCGTGGATGTGCTGTGTCGCCTCGTCGGATTCGAGCGGCACTGTGGTGCCGTCGGGCATGACGAGTCCGGCGGCGGTGTCTGTTGCGGTCATGCTGTGTGCCTCCTTGCGTTGGGTACGAGGTCGTGGTCGAGCTCGTGGAGTAGGTGTGTGCGGGCTGCGTATTGGGCGGCGGTCCAGCCGTCGACGTGGCCGCGAGCTTGGAGGACGCGCGCGAGCTCCTGGTAGTGGCGTGGTCTGACGACGTAGACCTCGACGTGGGCTTCCAGGAGCGCTCTGATCCAGCGCTTCTGATCGGCTGTGAGCCTGCCGTTCTCTCGTTTCAGCTCGAGGAGGACGAGACGGTCGCGGACGAGGGCGAGGTCTGGCCAGCCTGGTTCGGAGCGGCGGCTGTCGTAGATGTGCATGGGCCGCTGCCAGCCGAATGTGTTCGCGAGGTCGATGACCTGGCGCTGCCAGTCCTTTTCGAGGATGTCGTCGAGCGCGATCGCGGCGGCTGTCTTCACTCCCCGTCCTCCCAGTCGGTCGTGGCGAAGAGGTGGAGCCGCCCTATCCGCAGGTGCTTCATGCGAGCACCGGCTCGGGGTCGAGGTTGACGGCGGTCCGCTCGACGATCGCTTCCGCCGGGAGGGGGACGATGCTGCCGAGGACGCGGCCGTCGCCTGTGTGCCATCCGTCGTGGTAGCGGGCCTGACGGCGCCACCAGCGCACGACGAGTTGTCCGTCGAAGGTGTCGATGCGGTCGATGACGACTCGGCTACCCCGTGGAAGGGTGATGGTGTCGCCGGGCCGAAGCTGGTCGACGCGCACGAGCGCCATCAGGCGTCCCTGTTCACGTAGGCGAGGTCGGCGATGGGGTCGGGCCGCTGCTTTACGTGAGCGTCCATCAGAACCCGATCGGGAAGCCGTGGTCGTCGGTGTCTGGCAGCCTGCGCTCGGATCGGCTTGCGGGGGCCTGGTAGCCGACGAGCGTCCAGCCGGCGTTCCGCTTCCACTGCACCAGGGCGAGTGCCCGCAGCCGCCGCCCCATCTGAGCTCCCTCGGTGCGGCACCATTCGCAGCGAAGATCTCGATCGTGGCCGCGGCCGCCTTGGCCGCGGCGGAAGGAGTGCAGGGCCGCCCCCAGCTCGTCATTCGTCACGGGCTGCCGGCGTCTGATGTGCTCGAGCGCGACCCGCTGCCTGGGCGTGAGCTTGACGGCCGGTAGGACGAGCGGCTCGCCGAGGAGGTCCGTCGGCTCGTTCACGCCGCCTCCTCGAGCTCGACGTCGACGACGACAAGGAGTCGGCCGGCGAGATCAGCGGTGATCGTGCCAGGCCCGTGCCTGAGGAGCCGCGAGCACGTTCCTCCGGGTACGCCCGTCGCTTCCGCCAGCCGCGACGCCGGGTGGTCCTGCCGGCCAAGCCAAGGCGACAGTTGCTCGAGCACCGTCGCCCAGGCGACCGTCCGCCGGCGTGGTATCCGCGCGCGCGTACTCCGCGTGATCTCGGCGCGCCGCTCGGCCAATGCCGGGTCGTGGTTGAAGCAGTAGTCGGAGCCGGCCATCGCCGGCTTCTGGCAGGGCGACCCCTTCCGGGGAGCTTGCGTGCTGACGCCCTTGCACGCCGGCCGGTAGCGACCCTCGGTCTCCTTCAGCCAGCGCCGGTAGGCGGCTACCGCCTCGCCTGTCTCGCCGAGCGCGCGCCGGCGGCGTCCGTGCTTCGTGTTCCGGATGGCGAGGGCCTCGCTCCGCGACCTCAGCGGCAGCCCGCGATCGCGGAACAGGCCGTCAAGCGACGTCGCCGCCGCCGCCGCGCTCGCATACCCGAGCCGCTGCCAGTAGCGGCGGCCGAGCTCCCGCACCGACACGACCTCGGTCACGTACAGGTGGTGTAGGGCCCGCAGCTGCGGTTCCGTGACCTTCGCGTAGACACCCTTCGGCCTGCCGCCGCGGCGGCCGTGCCTCGCGGGCAGCGGGCCTACCTCGGCGATGTAGTGGTCGCCGGAGTGGCGGGCGCGGCAGACGCCGCACAGTCGCCTGCGCCGGATCACGCCCGCGAAGACGAACTCGTCGCCGGCGAGCCCGCAGAGGGCGGTGGCGCCGTCGGATGCGGTGGGGATGTGCCAGAGCGCGTCGACGCCGGCGACGACGACCACGGGAGCGCCGACCTCGACTCTCACGCGGCCCGCCGCATCTCGTGCAGTCCGAGCAGCGCCGCCAGCCTGCCGTCCACCTGGATCACCCACTGCGACACCGCCTGGCGCGTCACACCATCCCGGCCAGCGATCTCGTCCTGCGTCATCCCGAGCACCCGATGGTCAAACCAGGCTTCCCGCTGACGGTCGGGCAGATCGAGGGCTGTCAGGGGCGGCAGCAGCTCCCACGCGCGCGCGTGCAGACCGCATGCGGGACGGACGCTCATCCCGCGTCGGCCTCGAAGCAAGGGACAGTCCGGTTCTCCAGCCGATCCAGCCCGAGCGCGTCGGCGATCGCCGCGAGCTCCGCCGGCGACGCCACCATGCGGCCGCGCTCGATCTGCGACAGCGTCCCCTTGTTGATGCCGGTGCGGTCTTGCAGCTGCCGAAGCGTCGTCCGGGACCCCATCCGGATCTCACGGAGGGTGCGCAGCAGCGGCGGCATCACAGCACCTCCCGCACGTGGTTGTAACCCTGCTCGGTGTCGCCTCCACGCTTTCTGCGTGTGCTGACAAGCCCGCACCCGCCGGGGCACTGGTAGAGCTTCCTGCCGCCGGGGAACACGACGACGGGTTCGGGGGTGTGGGTGGCGTGCCCGCAGGCGAGCGGGAGCGGGCCGACGGTGCCGGTGCCGGCGCCGCGTGCGGCGCGGGATGGGGTGGTGCCGGAGCGGGCGCCCGACGACGGCATCAGGCGGCCGCCCGGGTGCTGTTGCGGATGGCCTCGCCGAAGACCTCGACGAACCGGTCCCAGGTGACGAACGGGAGCAGGTTTAGGGTCGCGGCGATGATCTCGCGATCTAGGCTGGTCACGGCTCCCACCTGCCTCGCCGCCGGTTCGCCTCCCGCGCGATCTCCGTGTGGTGGGCGCACAGGCCCGCGTACTTGCCGCCGGCGGCGGGCAGCCGGGGCGACTCGCATCCCGCCGCTCTGCACGTCCGCGCCTGCGCTCTGCCCGGATCGTCGCCGTCGAGCAGATGGGCGAGCTCTCCCGGCGCAGGCTCGAGGACGGGCGGCGTGCCGGTGTGGCCGCGGTCGCAGTAGCCGCCCCGCACCCTGGCCTCGCCCGGGCACCCGGGCCAGGCGCAGTCGTGGGAGCAGCCGAGCTCCTGGGCGCCGATCGCTGTCACACGACCCCCCCGGCTGTATGATCGTTGCCCAACGAGGAGGCGCTATGTCGGCTCGAACCGTGACGATCATTTTCGCCAGCGGCAACCAGAAGCTCGTCTGCGACACAGAGGAGATCGGAAAGATCGTCGCGCTGATCAGCGAATGCGATCTCGCCGCAGGCACAATCGAAGCCTTCGAGAGGGGTGCTGAGACCGGGAGGGTGACATTCTCGCCCGAACAGAAGCGCCCGCTCTACGACGCCCTCGATTGCGTGCTGGTTGAACGCAGCAGGGATGGCCTGGGAGAAGTCGGATTCGATCTCCGATCCAAGCTCGAGGCAGACCTCTATCACGCCAGCGGTAACGGGTAGCCTGGTCACTCGGAGGCCTTCGCAATGCGGTCGACGCAGGTCGTCATCGCAACCCGCACGCTCCCGCAGTCCCCCACTCGCGCCACGAGCCGAGACCGTCGCCCATCCTGCCAGCCCCCATGTCCCAGATGCGGTAGGCGCGGTACAGCTGCTCGCGCGGCGACGCATCCGACGGCAGACCCGAGCCGCCGGCACGCCTCCATGTTGACACCAGGAACTGCATTCCGCCGAAGTAGGGGGACGGGCGTCCCTGCCAGTCTCGTCCGGCGCGATGCCAGTCGACGCTCTCGTGCCGGTGAATGCACATGGCCTGCCGGAGCCATGCGCCGGGCGGCTGCCACTGCTTCGGCATCGGCGTCGGCCGGTAGGTATGGGCTGCTTGCGCAAGCGCGCGCGGAACAATCGCAAGAATGGCAAACAGGGTGGTGATCGCGAGTATGGTCAGCATGCGTCTCAGGTCACCTTCTCCAGTCGGTTGCTTTCCCCGGCAACGGGCTCGGGGTTGGGCAGCGGCCTGCGGCAGTAGCGGCAGAGGCCGGTGGCGCATGGGTCGAGATGGTCGCGGCGGTAGGCGCCCCAGAAGTGAGGCTGGACGGAGGGGTCGCACACGTGCGCGAGCGGCAGCGGCGACGCGAACGTGACCGCCCTCGACGGGTGCATCCGGTAGATGAGGTCGCCGGCGCGGGCGGTCACGCCGCCTCCCCCGTGAGCAGCCGAAGCGCGAGCGCAGCCTGCTGCGGCACGACGGCGTTGCCCAACATCCTGAGCCGGTGCGTCCGGGCCGGGCCCGCCGTCCAGCCTGCGGGCAGCCCCATCATCCATTCGACGAACTCGGGCATCAGTCGTCCTCGATCGTCAGTTGGCCGGGGTGCTGGCCGTCGGAGCGAACGTTCCCACCGCCGGATCGCTGGTTCGTACGCGCCCCAAGCGACGTCCTCTCGACCGCGTCCGTCAGGGTCACGTTCGACGGGTTGCTGCCGCCAGACGACCTGGAGTCCATCGCGGTCGGCGTCGGCAGCAACGAAGAACAGCCGCGCCCTTCGGTGAGGAGCTCCGGCGTCGGAAGCTCGAACAACTCCCCACCGCACATGCATCCCCACTCGGGCAAGGTCGGAGAGCACGGCGTCGAACCCGAGTCGAAGGTGACCTGCGACGTTCTCAGCGACGACGACTCGGGGTCGTAGAAGGCGAATGAGTCGCGCGAACTCGGGCCACAGATGCCTGTCATCGTCTTCTCCGCGCCGCCGTCCAGCAACGGAGAACGGCTGGCACGGATACCCGCCGCACAGCACGTCGACGCGGGGTGTTCCGCCGTCGAGGTCGCGCACGTCGGGCAGGATCGGGACTCCGGGCCAGTGCCGCTCGAGGACGGCGCGGCAGTGCTGGTCGGCCTCGCAGAACCATTCGGGCGTGCCTCCGACGGCGAGGTCGAGGCCGCCGATGCCGGCGAACAGGGAGCCGACATTCACGCCGCCCCCTTGCTGCCGGCGTCCTCGCCCAAGAGTGCTGGCAGCCCGTACCGTTCGACGGCCGCCGCCAACGCGCGCAGCCCGTCCGGCGTGATCCGCACCAGCTGGTAGTAGCGTCCGTCGAACTTCTCCGCTGTCACCCACCCGTGGCGGAGCAGCTGCTCGGTCGGCCCCATCGGCCACGACAAGCCCGCCGCGCCGGAGCCGAGCTTCAGCAGGAAGCCGAACTGGCGTGCGGTCGGGACTCTCACGCTGCCCGTCTCAGCTTGCGGCGCGCCCGGAAAAGGGAGTTGTCGACGACCTTCCACGGCAGCGCCATCTCCTCGTACGACAGGCCGCAGGTGGCGCTGACGACGCAGCGGCGCTCGAGCGCGGACAGGTCGGAGTCGATCGCCCGCATCAGCCTGCGCAGCCGGTCGCGCTGCTCGGCCACGTCGGCGACCTGGTGGGCGCTCGCGATCGTTGCCGCGGCGTCGACGTCTCGGTCGTCGCGGCGGATGACGCGCACGGAGTCGGTGAGCACGGTGTGCTTGCCGCGCGTCGCGCCGCGCAGGCAGTCCGCGAGATGGCGCTCGACGACCAGGCGGGCGAACGGCGGGAACGGCCCCTGCTCGGCCCGGTAGGAGCGGCAGGCGAACCACAGGCCGATGAGGGCCTCCTGCTGGACGTCGTCGCGGTCGGCTCCGGGCAGCCGGTAGGAGCGGGCGGCGGCGAGCGCGAGCCCGCGGTGCTCGTGCCACAAGGAGACGGCGGTCACTCGGTCCCCCGCGCCATCCAGTAGACGGCGAGCGCGAACGCCGCCAGCACGAGCACGACGGAGAGGACGAGGCCGGCGAGGAGACGCAGGTCTCGGTCGCCGCGACGAGTTACAAGCGGGGGAAGACCGCGCTCACAGGTGCTAGGGGAATCTTTCGCGGGTTCGATTCCCGCCGCCTCCATCAATCGGCTCAGTAGAGCCGTTTCACTGGTCGGCTTCGGGAGGAACGATTTGTTCCTCCCGTCGCTGTTCCAGCCAACGAGGGATCATCTGCGCTCCTGGAAGATGCAGAGAGCGTTCTCGAAGTCCGCGCTGTCGTAGGGCGTCCCGCGCCAGTCAATCCCCACGCGGGAGGCGACCGTCTTCCATTCCTGCGTCCAGCGGACGAGAAGCTGTTCGCAGGCGTCGCTGTTCTCGCGAGTGACCGGGATACCCCAGATGCGCTCGAACCCGGCCGCCGGCCCCTGCGAGTCGGCCAGGTAAGCCCGAGTCGGTCGGTAGCCGACTCCGTCCACTTTGAGCATCCCGCCCCGCACGAGAGCATCGAAGTTCGTTGTTCGCCGCCAGCTGAGGGCGATCACGCGAATCTCCCCGGACCCGATCACCGAAATTCCCCAGGTGAGCGGCGGGTCGACCGGGGGCGATCGTAGCTGAACCCGGCGGGGCTCGCTGCTCCTCGATGAAGCGAGCGAGACCCGCCGGGCGGGCCCGCAGGGCCCGCCCTCGCGGACGCGTCAGTCGGCTTCGACCTCGAAAGAGGCCGACCGATCGGTCGCGGCGAGCGCTCGCAGGGCCGCAGATCGCCTCTCAGCGCCTCGATTTCGGCACCGGCGCCCGCGATCGCGCCCTTGCGGCCCCTCGGCGGCCTCTCGCGACCTCGGGCGGGTCGATCGCGCCGCCCTCGGCGCGGCTCTGGGCGCCGCTCAGCGCCGCGAGGCCGCCCGCAGCGCCTCCGATCTGGCGCGGTGGGCGCGCATGCGGTAGCTCTCGCCCTCGATCTGGAGGACGACCGAGCGGTGCAGCAGCCGGTCGAGCATGGCGGCGGCGATCATCGGGTCGTCGAAGATCTCGCCCCAGCTCGGGATGCCGCGGTTGGTGGTGAGGACGATGGAGCCCTTCAGGTAGCGGCGCTGGACGACCTCGAAGAGGGCGGCGGCTCCTTCGGCCTGCAGCGGGAGGTACCCGAGCTCGTCGATCACGAGCAGCGCGGGGCCGCAGTAGAAGCGCATGGCGGTTGCCCAGCGGCCCTCGAGCGCGGCCCGGTGGCAGCGGGCGGCGAGGTCGGCGGCGGAGGTGTAGTAGACGCGGTAGCCCGCCTCGACCGTCTGC